>JAJTGZ010000025.1 GCA_021299385.1 Phycisphaeraceae bacterium
CGCGAGTTGCTTGCAAATGGCGACATCGATACCGGATCGCCCTCAAGCGTAACGAGTGTGTTTTGGGATTGGCTGGGGGATAAGAATGCTCTCACTCGTACGGGTGAGGAGCGGAAACGACGGTAAGAGCAACGAGCCGTGGGCCGCCGGATGGAGGGGATCGAAGTCGACGCCACGCGCTCTCTGCCCGCCACGAAGCTCCCCCAAACCGGTGGAACAGCTACGGGTTGCGGCCAGGTATTGCCCTTGCCCCATCTCACGCCCCCTACCCGACCCTGCCGATGACCACTCCATGACCCCAGGCCAGCACGCAAACCCCCACCCCTACCCCCACCCCCACCCCCATCCTTCACCATCTTCCCACTTCGGCTCGGCACACCACCCAGGCCAGGCCGTCGTTCTCATCGGTGGCGGGGGGCACGCCACCGTGATTGCCGAGGCTGCGCGACTGGCCGGGCAGGTGGTTGTGGGATTTCTGGACGACAACCCCGCCGCGCCCATCTCGGCGATCCTCATCGACCTCCCCCACCCGTTCCCCAACCCACCCCATCTTGGCCCTCTGGACCACCTTGCCGCGATCGGCTCTAGCGCGTGGATCGTCGCGTTGGGGGACCTCAAGGCCCGGCGGGTGATCCTGCAAACCATGGCCGGGCTTGCTGGGGTGCGCCCACAGGCCGGCTCGGTCATCCACCCCTCGGCGTTCGTCTCGCCCTCGGCCAGCATCGGCCCGGGGGTCTTCATCGGCCCCGGGGCCATCGTCCACGCGCGGGCCAAGGTCGCCCCCCACGCCACGGTCAACACCGGCGCGATCATCGAGCACGACTGCGTGCTCGACGAGAACGCCCACTTGGCCCCCGGTGCGATCCTCGGCGGGGGCGTGCACGTTGGGCGCGACACGCTTATCGGGCTGGGGTCGCGGGTGCTGCCGGGGGTGCAGATTGGGGCCGGGTGCACCGTCGGGGCCGGGTCGGTGGTGTTGGAAGACGTCCCGAGCAACGCCAAGGTCGTCGGCGTCCCGGCACGGGCAACGCGGGGCAAGTGAAGGCCGGGAACGGGCCAAAACTCGCAGTCTGCAACGCCAACCCCACCCTTGCCCCTGCCCTCCAGAATGTTCTAGTGGAGGGGTTCTTGCGCGATCGGGTGGTGTTTGCGCCCGATGGTGCAGAAATCCGGCGTGATCGACGGTACCATCCCCACCATGCCTTCACCCTCAAAGAGCCAGGCCCCGAGTAAAAGTTCCGCAAAGGGCAAGGCGAAGGTTGCCAAGGCCTCGCCACAGCAAGAGCGCATCGACAGGCTGCGCGCAATGATGGTGCTGGCCCAGACGCCGCTGCTGCTGATCACCAATCCCAAGGACCTGTACTACCTCACCGGGTGCGCGATCGAAGATTCGTGGCTGGTCGTGTCGGCTGCCGAGTGCGTGGTTTTGAGTGATTTTCGCTTCCAGGAGGAGCTCGAACCCCTCGGGCGGTCGGGGTTGGCACGGGTCATTATCCGGACCGGGACGATCATCGAGGCCTTGACCAAGGTGCTCGCCGAGGTCAAGGCCAACCGCCTGGGGTTGCAGGGTGAACACCTGACGCTGGCCCGGCGGCAGGGCCTCGCCTCGGCCCTGAAAAACATTCGGCTGATCGAGACGACGGGCTTTGTCCCCAAACTCCGCCTCGTCAAGGACGACGGGGAGATCAAACTGCTCGCCAAGGCGGTAGACATCCAGGAAAAAGCCTTAGAGCAGACCCTGGCCGAGTGCGACAAACTGATCAAGAAGCAGGGTTCGTTCACCGAATCGCGTTTCGCGGCGATGCTCGAGTACCACATGAAACTGCTCGGGGCCGAGGGGCCGAGCTTCGAGACAATCGCCGGGGCGGGCAAGAACGGGAGCCTGCCACACTACCGTGCCGGGGGCGGCGTGGTGAGGGTGGGTGTCCCTTTGTTGATCGACTGGGGCGCGGTATATGGTGGGTACCACGGGGATATGACGCGGGTGGTCTGCTGGGGCAAATGGCCGGAGAAGATCAAGGAAGTCTTCACGATCGTGCAAGATGCCCACGAGTTAGCGGTTGAAGGGTTGCGTGCGGGGGCCGACTGCAAGGTGGTTGATGCGTTGGCTCGCGAGCACATTGCCAAGGCGGGGTATGGGGAGGCGTTTGGGCATTCACTTGGGCATGGGATTGGGTTGGATATTCATGAGGAGCCGGGGTTGCGGAAGCAGGCGGGTGGGGTGGTGCTTAAGGCGGGGATGGTGGTGACGGTGGAGCCTGGGATTTATCTGCCGGGTGTGGGTGGGGTGAGGTTGGAGAATGATTATGTTGTTACGGAGAAGGGTTATAAGGGTTTGTGCCGGTTGAAGATGGATATGAAGTGGTCGACGCGGTAGGGATTGGTTGTGAAGATGGAACCCCACCCCTGCCCCTCCCTGCCAGGAAGTTCTGGGGGAGGGGTTCTTAGAGCACTAGATTGCGAGGTCAACGATGATTGATATCCGGAAACTCAAGGAACTTGTCAAGCTGATGGTGGAGAACGACCTGGGGGAGATCAACTTGCAGGACCAGCAAGAGACGGTGCAGGTCAAGCGTGGCTACGGCGGCGTGCCGGTGGCGCATGCCGCGCCGGTGGCCCAGGCAGCACCCGTGTCGGCAGCGCCGGCGCCGACGGCGGTCAAGGCCGCGGCCCCTGCGGCGGTGGTGGACAACGACGCAGGCCTGGTGGCGATCACCAGCCCGATGGTCGGGACGTTCTACGCCTCGGCCAACCCCGATGCGCCGGCGTTTGTGAACGTGGGCAGCAAGGTCAGCGCGGCAACAACCGTCTGCCTCGTCGAGGCGATGAAGGTGTTTAATGAGATCAAGGCCGAGAGCGCGGGGACGATTGAGCGGGTGCTGGTGCAGAGCGGGCAGGCTGTGGAGTATGGGCAGAAGTTGTTTTTGGTCAGGCCCTAGTGGAAGGGCCGTAGTGGAAGGGCCGAGGGGTGAGGGCCGAGGGATGAGGGAGAGGCAGGGGTCGTTGGGTCGTTTTGTTGTGCTGGCAGGGAGGTTTGCGCGTGGGTGCTGATCGACAGCCGATCCGATCGTTCCGAGACCTAATCGCCTGGCAGTTGGCGTACGCGCTCGGGCTGGACGTGATCAGATCGCTCGGGGGTTTCCCGGCGGAGGAGCGGTTCGGGCTGGCCTTGCAACTGCGAAAGTCGAGTGTCTCTGTAGCATCGAACATTGCGGAGGGTTTCGGTCGCGGGTCAAAGGCGGACTATATCCGGTTTCTCTATATGGCACGCGGCTCACTTTATGAACTCAACACACAGCTCTCCTTTGCGACAGACCTTGGTTACCTTGGCACAAAGCGTGCCGAGGCCATGCACAAACAAGTTGATGAATGTGAACGCGTGCTCTGGGGCTTGATCCGAGCACTCGAAGCAAACCCGAAGTGATCATCAGCGTCCGTTCCTCCCCCTGGGCCCTCGGCCCTCAAACCTCACCCCTCCCCCCACCATGTTCAACCGCATCCTCATAGCCAACCGTGGCGAGATCGCCCTTCGCATCATCCGTGCTTGCCGGGAGCTTGGTGTCGAGGCCGTGTGCGTGTATTCTGAGGCCGACCGGGACGCGCCGTACCTTCGGCTGGCCGACCGGGCGATCTGTATTGGCCCTGGGCCTGCTAAGGAGAGTTATCTTTCGATCAGCCGATTGATCGCAGCGGCTGAGGTGGCTGATGTGGATGCGATCCACCCGGGGTATGGGTTCCTCTCTGAGCGTGCGGAGTTTGCGCAGGCGTGCCGGGATTGCAAGATCGAGTTCATCGGCCCGACGCCCGAGGCGATGGCCCGGCTTGGGGACAAGGTCAGTTGCAAGCTCGCGGCCAAGGAGGCGGGCGTGCCCGTCTTCCCGGGTAGTGAGGGTGCGGTGGAGGACCCGGAGGAGGGGGCCAAGATCGCCGAGAGGATTGGGTATCCTGTGATTATCAAGGCGAGCGCAGGTGGGGGCGGGCGCGGGATGCGGGTGTGCCACAACGAGATGACGTTGCGGTCGAACATCCAGGCGGCGAGCACCGAGGCGCTCGCGGCGTTTGGGAACGGGGCGGTCTTTATCGAGAAGTATCTCGAGCATGCCCAGCACGTTGAGATTCAGGTCATTGGGGATAAGCATGGCAATGCCGTGCACTTGTGGGAGCGGAACTGCTCGATCCAGCGCCGGCACCAGAAGTTGATCGAAGAAGCCCCCAGCCCGGGGCTGTCGCGTGAGGCGATCAGGCCCACGTGCGAGGCGGCGGTCCGGCTGATCCAGCTGGCCAAGTACCACGGCGCGGCAACGTGCGAGTTTCTGATGGATGAGAAGCATAACTTTTATATGCTCGAGGTGAACACGCGCGTGCAAGTCGAGCACCCTGTTACCGAGGAGATCACGGGCGTGGACATCGTCAAGACGATGATCCGCGTGGCCGCCGGCGAGAAGTTGGCGTACAAGCAGAGCGATATCCAGGTGCACGGGCACGCCATCGAGTGCCGGATTAATGCGGAGGACCCGGCACGCTCATTCATGCCGCAGCCCGGGAAAGTCGAGTCATGGGGCGTGCCGGGCGGGCCTGGGGTTCGGCTGGACACGCACGTGCAGCCTGGGTATGTGGTGCCGAAGTTTTACGACAGCATGGTGGCCAAGCTGATCGTGCACGCCGACGACCGCGAGCAGTGCATGAACCGCACGGCACGTGCGCTGCGTGAGTTTGTTGTCGGGCCGATCAAGACGACCATCCCCCTGCACCAGCGGTTGATGGAGAACGCCGACTTTCGCAGGGGTGGCGTGGATATTCATTATCTTGAGCGGCTGCTGAAGGGGGATGGGCAGGGGGGGTGAGTGAGGTTTTGGGGGTTAGGTGTTGGGTGTTAGGGGTAAGCATGGACCCTTTGGGATCACTCTGGTTGTGGGCGGGGATGCTGGTTGTTGCGTTTGTGTGCGGGTCGGTGCCGTTTGGGTTGCTGGCGGGGTTTTTGCGTGGGGTGGATATCCGCCAGCACGGCAGCAAGAACATCGGCGCAACCAACGCGGTGCGTGTGCTTGGCCGGCCTGTGGGGTATGTGGTCTTTGTGCTTGATGTGCTCAAGGGGACGGCACCCGTGCTGGTGGCCGGGTGGTTGCTGGGGGCGCTGGGGGGTGTGGCCCCTGACGCGGTGGTGATGTGGAAGTGGCTGGCCGTGGCGATGAGCGCGGTGCTGGGGCATGTTTTTTCGCCGTGGGTTGGGTTCAAGGGTGGCAAGGGCGTGGCGACGGGGTTCGGCGCGTTGCTGGGGGTCTATCCAGTTATAACTTTTGCGGCTATTGGGGCGTTTGTGCTGTGGGTGGTGGTGGTGCGGCTGAGCCGGTATGTGAGCCTGGCGAGCATCGCCGCGGCGGCGGGGTTGCCTGTGCTGGTGCTGGCCTCGCCCGTGGTGCTGGGGTGGGTGGGGATGGGAGGCGGGGGGATATCGGCGGTGCTGCCTGCGGCGGTCGTTACGGGCGTGCTCGGGGTGCTGGTGATCTTCAAGCACCGGGGGAACGTCCGCCGGCTGGTGGCGGGAAGTGAGAGCAAGATCGGGCAGGGGAAGTAGCCGGGGTGCGCAAGAATCCGCCTGCCGATCTGGCCGTCGTGGCGTGTGGGAGGGCTGCCAAAGGTGCCCCTTAGGTGTTGACGTTGACAGGATGGGCGTGGGCGATGCCGGGCTGGCGGGTCAGAAATGGGGGTTTGGGGTGGCGGCGGGGGAATCTGGTGGTTTTTGGGGGTGGTGGGGTGGTTGGGGCAACGGGCATGCCTCTCGCTGTCGATAACGCTGTCGGCGGGTGCGTTAGAATGATAGAAGCCGGGCCATCCGCCGGGGATTCTGGGACGTACTGAGACTTGGACCGATGACCAGACGGAACGAAGGAGTTGACCATGTTTGAGCGCTTTACCGATCGTGCCCGCAAGGTGATGGCCCTGGCCAACCAGGAGGCCCAGCGTTTCAACCACGAATACATCGGCACCGAGCACATTTTGCTCGGGCTGGTCAAGGAGGGTTCGGGGGTCGGGGCGAACGTCCTGAAGAATCTGGACGTGGACCTGCGGAAGGTGCGTCTGGAGGTCGAGAAGCTCGTCAAGGCGGGGCCTGAGATGGTTACGATGGGGAGGTTGCCTCAGACGCCGAGGGCGAAGAAGGTGATCGAGTATGCGATCGAGGAGGCGCGGAACCTCAACCACAACTATGTGGGGACCGAGCACTTGTTGCTCGGCTTGCTGCGTGAGCACGACGGCGTAGCGGCGCAGGTGCTGATGAACCTGGGGTTGAAGCTCGAGCAGGTGCGTGAGGAGGTCTTGAACCTGCTCGGCGCGGGTACACAAAGCGACGACGAGGGTGGCGCAGGCGGCACGCCGCAGGGCGCGGCGGGTGGTGCCAAGGAGCCGAGCTCGGGCGCGCCGGGCGAGGCCGGGCCTGCCGCACGTGGCGGAAAGAGCAAGACGCCCGCGCTGGACAGTTTCGGGCGCGACCTGACCGAGCTGGCTAAGGAGGGTTCGCTCGACCCGGTGATCGGTCGTGCCAACGAGATCGAGCGGCTGGTGCAGATCCTCTGCCGGCGGACGAAGAACAACCCTGTGCTGCTGGGCGAGGCGGGCGTGGGCAAGACGGCGATCGTCGAGGGGTTGGCTCAGCAGATCATCAGCGGCGACGTGCCGGATATTTTGCACGAGCGTCGCCTGGTGGTGCTGGACCTGGCGATGATGGTTGCCGGGACCAAGTACCGCGGTCAGTTTGAGGAGCGGATCAAGGCGGTGATGAACGAGGTCCGCCGGGCCAAGAACGTGATTTTGTTCATCGACGAGCTGCACACGTTGGTGGGCGCCGGCGGTGCCGAGGGCGCGATCGATGCGAGCAACGTGCTCAAGCCGGCGCTTGCGCGTGGTGAGATTCAGTGCATCGGCGCGACGACGTTTGATGAGTACCGCAAGTACATCGAGAAGGACAACGCGCTTGCGCGGCGGTTCCAGCCGATCCCGGTCGATCCGCCCAATGCCGAGCAGACCGTTGAGATTCTCAAGGGTTTGCGTGGGAAGTATGAGGAGCACCACAAGGTGAAGATCACCGACGACGCGCTGGCGGCGGCGGTGGACCTGTCGGGGCGGTACATCACCGGGCGTGTGCAGCCGGATAAGTCGATCGACGCGATCGACGAGGCGGGCGCGCGCGTGCGCCTCAAGAGCATGACCAAGCCGCCGAACCTGGCGGATATCGAGGGCGAGATCGAACGCCTGACGGTGCAGAAGGACGACGCGGTCCGTGCGGCTGACTATGAGAAGGCCGCCGAGCTGCGCGACAAGGCCGAGCAGCTCCGCAAGAGCAAGGAGCAGGCGCAGCGTGAGTGGCGCGAGAAGGCGAGCGCCCAGGCGGGCGTGGTCGATGAGGAGGTCATCAGCGAGGTCATTAGCAAGATGACCGGCGTGCCCCTCAAGCGGCTCAAGAAGGAAGAGGCCCAGCGGCTGCTGGAGCTGGAGAACGAACTGCACAAGAAGGTCGTCAGCCAGGACGATGCGATCAAGGCGATCAGCAAGGCGATTCGCCGCAGCCGGGCTGGGCTCAAGGACCCCAAGCGTCCGGCTGGTTCGTTCATCTTCTGCGGGCCCAGCGGCGTGGGCAAGACGCTGGTGGCCAAGGCCCTGGCCGAGTTCATGTTCGGCGATGAGGAGGCCCTGATCACGCTGGACATGAGCGAGTACATGGAGAAGCACAACGTCAGCCGGCTTGTCGGCGCGCCCCCCGGCTATGTGGGCTACGAAGAGGGTGGGCAGCTGACCGAGCGCGTCCGCCGGCGGCCCTACAGCGTGATCCTGCTCGACGAGGTCGAGAAGGCACACCCCGATGTCTTCAACATGCTCTTGCAGATCATGGAAGAAGGCCGGCTGACCGATTCGTTTGGTCGGAACGTCGACTTCCGCAACTGCATCCTGATCATGACCAGCAATATCGGCGCGGACCTGATCAAAGGTGGCGGGGGCTTCGGCTTCCAGAGCCGAGGCGACAGCACGAACTTTGAGAACATCAAGGCCGTGCTGATGAAAGAGGTCGAACGCTTCTTCCGCCCCGAGTTCATCAACCGCCTCGATGACGTGGTCGTCTTCCGCCCGCTGAGCAAGGAGAACCTTGTCAATATCGTGGACCTCGAGAGCGCCAAGGTGATCCAGCGCGTCGCGCTGCAGGGCGTCAAACTGGTGCTGGACCAGAAGGCCAAGGACTTCCTCATCGACCGCGGCTACAACCCCGACTTCGGCGCCAGGCCGCTGCGGCGTGCGGTTGGGCAGTTCCTCGAAGACCCGCTCAGCGAGATGCTGCTCGGCGGCTCGATGCGTGCCGGGCAGACGGTGGCTGTTACGCGTAAGGCCGACGCGGAGGGGAAGGAACTGGAGTACCTCTCCTTTGACGTAACGGGCGAGGCGATGGCGGACGTCAAGGAAGCGGCCAAGGCGGCCGAGGCCGCGGCGCTGGCTCTGACGCAGGCGGGCACGGCAGAGAAGCCCGGCTCAACGCAGCCGAACCCACCGCCTACGGCGTCGCACAGCACGTGATGCGTGCTGGGCGACGGGGCCACGGCCTGGAACACAACCATGAAGCAAACCGCCCCGCGAGCGCGGGGCGGTTTGTGTTGATGGGGTAAGGTGTGGGCAAGCGGCCGTTGTTTTTCCTCAGATGGGTGGTGTATAGAACATTCAACACACGCGGGACTGTCTCAGCGCCTTCAACCCCGAAGGGGTTGCGGGTTGTAGCCACGGGTGGAGCGCAGCGCAACCCGTGGAAGGTGTGATCGGACTGCGCACCTGCCCCGGCAGGGGCGGGGGAGTCCGTCGCCCCAGCCGGGGCGGGGCGCGGGGGGTGCGGGGGTCCACGGGTTGCGCCCGCGAAAGCGCGGGCTTCACCCGTGGCTACATCCCTTGGCCCCGTTGGGGCCGGGGGCGTGTAGCGATTCAGATCACAATCTGAATGTCGCGCGTTTGAAGTGGCGAACCCCACCCCTGCCCCTCCCCTCGGGGGAGGGGTTCTGATTCACCGTTTCTCCTACCCCGGCCGGTTCTACCCGACATCGATTGGCACACGGCTGTCGATGTGCAGGCCGAAGGCCTCCAACCCCGGCAGGTCGTGGGTTTGGTTGGTGAGCAGTTGCAACTTGCGGAGCCCGAGGTGGCGGAGGATTTGGCCACCGATGCCGAACTCGCGCATGTGGGTGGGGATCGTCGCCGCGTAGCCGAGGGGGTGGGCGAGGTCGGGGGCGTCGGCCGAGCGGTCGTGCGCCGCTCGACGGATGGTTTGCAACTTTGCTTCCAGCGGCGAGTCGGGCGAGCCGTGGCCCTCGGGGCGGAGGTAGACGATCGCCCCGCGCCCGCGGGCTTGGATCGCCTTCATGCTGGCGTGGAGTTGCTCGCCGGAGGTTGGTTGCCCGCCCGGCGTGCTCGGGAGGGCCTCGAAGACATCCCCGAGCAGGTTTCGGCGGTGCATGCGGACGAGTGTTGGCTCATCGCTCTGGACGACCTGCCCGCGCGCGTCCAGTGCGCCGACGTTGCCGGCCGTCAGCGCAACATGCGGCAGCGGGTCAACAAGACTTGCAAAGGAGATGAGGTTGAAGGTGCCAAAGCGTGTCTGGATCGGCGTGCCGGCGAGCGGCTCGATGCGTTGCACGAGGCTCTCGCGGGCCAGGCGGTGCGCGATGATGTCGGCAACCGAGCAGATCTTCATCCCGTGCTGCTGGGCGAGTTTGACCAGGTCGGGCACGCGGGCCATCTCGCCGTCGTCGCGCATGACCTCGATGATCACCGCGGCGGGTGTCAGCCCCGCGAGGCGGCAGAGGTCGATGGAGCCTTCGGTCTGCCCGGTGCGGACGAGGACCCCGCCGTCGCGCGAGCGGAGTGGGTTGATGTGGCCTGGTCGTGCGAAGTCGTCGGCGTTGTAGCGTGGATCGATGGCCATCTGGATGCAGCGAGCGCGTTCGCGGGCGGATACGCCGGTGGTGCCGCCGTGCTTGGGGTGCAGGTCGATGGAAACGGTAAAGGCGGTGCCGCGTGGGGTGGTGTTGACGGGTGTTTGTGGGTGCAGGTCCAGGCGGTCGCAGTCGGCCTCTGTCAGCGAGAGGCACATATAGCCGCGTGCGACCGAGAGCATGAAGGTGATCGCCTCGGGCGTG
Source organism: Phycisphaeraceae bacterium (assembly GCA_021299385.1). Lineage (GTDB taxonomy): Bacteria > Planctomycetota > Phycisphaerae > Phycisphaerales > UBA1924 > JAJTGZ01. Next base: position 10,167 of record JAJTGZ010000025.1, read on the forward strand.
GCGAACTGTGCCGGGAGGATGATGTCCCCCTCGTTCTCGCGGTTCTCGTCGTCGGTGAGGATGACCATTTTGCCGGCGCGGAGGTCGGCGAGCACGTCGTCGATGGGTGCAAAGTGGGGCACGTGTTGAGGATAGACCGCGGGCGCCGCCACGGCACCATCAAGGGAGCAGCCGGGTGCCGGGGAAGGCCTCTGCGAGCACGCCGGCGAGGAGGGCGTGTGGGTCTCGGCCGTCGATGATCCCGACGTGCTCGACGCCCGCGCCCAGGGCCATCTGGCAGGCCTGGACCTTGGGGAGCATCCCGCCGTCGATGACCTTGGACTGGGTGAGGGCGTGGACTTGCGCGGCGGTTAGTTCGCTGGCGCAACTGGCCGGGTCGGCGGCGTTGGTGCGGATGCCCGGCGTGTCAGATATAAGAATAAACGCGCACGGGCACATGACCTTGGCAATGAAGCCCGCGGCAAGGTCGGCATTGACGTTGAGTTTGCCCGCCCCGTTGCCCGAGTCGATATCCAGCGCGATCGGTGCGATCACCGGCACCTGCCCGGTGGTACACATCGCCGAGATGACCCCCGTTTGCACGCGCTGGAGCTGCCCGACGAGGCCGAGGTCGGCGGTTTGGCCCTGCGCATCGGTGGCGCCGGTGCGCTGGGCGTGCAGGACGCAGCAGCCCATGCTCGTCAGCCCCTGCCCCCGCACGCTGCGCTCGGCTAGAAGAGCGACGATCTGCGTATTGATCTCGCCGGCGAGGACCCGCTCGGCGATTGCCAGTGCCGGCGCATCGGTGTAGCGTTGACCGGCGACGAAGCGTGGGGTGAGGCCCCCTTGGGCCATCGCGGCGTTGATCGCCTTGCCCCCGCCGTGGACGACGATCGGGCACAGGCCGGCGTGGGTGAGCGTGGCGATATCGTCGATGATCCCGGCGGTCTGGGCGGGGTCGTCCTGCACGCTCCCGCCGAGCTTGATGACCAGCGGCTTGCCCTTGAACTGGGCGATGCGGGCGAGCGCGAACGAAAGATCAGCAAGCGGGGTGGGCATGGCGGGCAAGCGTACGGGGCTTGGGTGGTTGAACATTTGATCGGGGCGCGGAGTTACAATCGCTGCATGGGTGGGCCGGGCGACAGAATGGGCGGGCCGGGGGCGTCGCAGTGCGGCAGGTGCCAGAAACTCTTAGGCCCCAACGACGTGCTCTGCGTGAACTGCGGCACGCGGCGCGACGGCGCGCACGCCCTGCAACGCTCGGCGGCGACCTCGGCAACCACGGAGGTCTGCGGCGATTGCGGCTACGACGTCTCGGCGACGCCCGACCGGCCTTGCCCGGAGTGCGGGTCGGGGTCGCGGATCGCCCCTGAGCAGTTCAAGGTGGCGCACGCCGTGCGACGGGATTTGCTTGGGCCGGGCAAGGCGCCGGAGCCCAAGAGAGCCAAGGCCGCGAAGCCAGAGAAGGTCAAGAAGCGCGACGACCGCCCGCCGGTGGTGTGTGCTCAGTGTGGGTACGACGTATCGAAAACGCCGGGGTTGCCGTGCCCGGAGTGTGGCAACTGGCACCGCCGGGCGACCGGGCATGGGGGTTCGAACACGCTGGGCACCAACACACCGGTAACGCGCGGGATCGGTGCGAAACTGCGCGTCAGCGGTGCGATGAACGTCAACCCGCAGCGGTCGGGGGTGATCGAACTCTGTGGGGAGTGTGGGTGGGATGTAACGACGATCCCGGGCCAGGCGTGCCCGGAGTGTGGCAGCCGGGCGCGGACAACGCCAGCTCGGCTGGCGTATCGCCAGCGTCTTGCGCGCTGGCTGCTGATTAAAACGCTGCTGACGCTGGTGCTGTGCCCGCTGTTCGGGATCACCTTGGCGGTGGTGTTGTGGTGGTGGCAGCACCTCGACGCGGTGGGGATCGTTCTTGCTATGGGTGTCTGCAGCGCGTGGCTGGTGGGGGCGTTTGTCCTCCTATCGCCCTTGATCGGATGGGAGGGTGAGCCCGGGTTGACGCTGGCAAAGGCGGCGGCCGTGGGGCTGGCGTGGGGTGCGACGATCGTTGCGGTCAACAGCGTGCCGCTGATGCAGGCGTTCGGTTGGCTGGGGTGCGGTGCGCTGTCGCGGCTGGTGACAGTCTTTTTGTTGGTTTATCTGCTGATCCGGCGCGACCCTCGGCACGCCGGGATTGTGGCCCTGGTCGCCACGATCTTTGTGATGCTGACGCTGCTCTTTGCGTAAGCCCGAGGGTGTGGCGGGGTGCCGGTTGAAGCCGGGGCTGGCCGTCTCTATCCTGTGCCCATAGGCCGCTCTGGTTTGTGCCTGGGTGGCAGGTGGTGTTGGCAGTGGAGCAAGGTGCTTTGCAGACGATTCTTCATCCGTTTTTGCTGTATGGCCTGTGCGTGCTGGGGGCGATCGGGGTGGCGTTGGCCTCGCCGCGCGAGCGGGTTGCGCCGTTCATCATCGGGGCGATCATCGCGGCAGGTGCGTTTGGTGGGTTGCTGATCGGGCTGGGGGTTGTTGCCGTCAGGCAGGGTGCGGGGAACCTGCCGAGCTGGGGGTTTTATATCTTCAGTTTCATGGCGTTGCTCTCGGCGTTGCGTGTCATCACGCACCAGCGGCCGATCTATGCCGCGCTCTGGTTTATTCTGACGATCGTCTCATCGTGCGGGTTGTACGTGCTTTTGCAGGCCGAGTTCATGGCCTTTGCGCTGGTGATCGTCTATGGCGGGGCGATCCTGATTACGTACCTGTTCGTCATCATGCTGGCAACGGACGGGCCGAGCGAGGAGGCCGTCGAGGCGATGAGCGCCTACGACCGGAGCAGCCGGGAGCCAGTGGCGGCGACCTTCGCCGGGTTTGTGCTGCTGGCGGTGCTGACGACCCTCCTGGCCGGGGGGAGCATGAAGTTAGGGATGAACCCAGCGCTGGCGGCGACGGACAAGAACCTGGCCGTGATGCCCGAGAAGGTCGAGCGGGCTTTGCGCGAGGCGGGCCTCCTGACCCAGGGCGAGCGCGTCGCTCGCCGGGAGCGTGCAGACGGCAAGAGCGAGCTGGCCCTGGACGCGACGATCGACGGGGGGAGTTTGCAGATCATCGGCGCCGACGGCAAGACGGCGCGGACGCTCGACAAGGCCCAGTGGCCCGAGGCATTACGGCTGGACAACACGCAGCGCGTCGCCTTTGAGCTTATGGAGGCCAACCCGGGCGCGATCGAGATCGCCGGGGTGATCCTGCTGATGGCGATGGTCGGCGCGGTCGTGCTGGCGCGCAAGAAGGTGGAACTCGACGAGGCGGCTAAGGTCGAGGCGATGCAACGCGCCAGAGAGCAGAGCGAGCTGGGGCGCGAGGCGCCGTTTGTGCAGCCGGCGACGGGGGGGAACAACTGATGGACGCGCTCTCGCTGGCTTCAACCTGGACGCTCGCGCAAGGCCCGCTGCCGATGCCGATGGCGGGGATCACGCTCTACCACTACCTCGTCGTCGCGTCGGCTCTCTTTGTGCTCGGTCTGATCGGGTTCCTCACCCGGCGGAACCTGATTGTGATGTTCCTGTGCACCGAACTGATGTTTCAGGGCGCGGGGGTGGCGCTGATCGCCTTTGGGCGGTTCCACCTCAACCACACGGGTGAGGCGTTTTTGGTCTTTGTGCTGACGGTGGCCGCGGCGGAGGCGGCGCTGGCGCTGGCGCTGGTGGTGCTGCTGTTCCGGCGGAAAGAAACACTGGATGCCTCGGCGTGGGGTGCGCTCAAGGGTTGATGGGTTGATGGGGGGCTTTGCTGCTTGTTGGCACGGAGGCGGGCGGGGACGCCCGCCCCACCTAAGAAGCCCGCCCCACCCAAGACGCCTGCCCCACCCAAGACGCCCGCCCCACCCAAGACGCCCGCCCCACCCTTGATGCTCTACCCTGCTGCCATGCCCGGCACGCCGACCAACGCCAACACCGTAACGCGCTTTGCCCCCTCGCCGACGGGGCACCTGCACGTCGGGGGTGCGCGGTCGGCGCTGTTTTGCTGGGCCTTTGCCCGCCGGGAGGGGGGGCGGTTCATGGTCCGCATCGAGGACACCGACCAGGCCCGCTCGAGCGAAGAATCCGCACGGGGGATACTCGAGGACCTCGCCTGGCTGGGGATCACGTGGGATGATGGGCCTGTGCTGGAAGTTCGGCAATCGGCAATGGGCAATGGGCAATCGGCGCGGGGGGTTGTGATTGGTGGGTCTTCGCGGGCGGTTGGGCCGTTTTTTCAGGCGCAGCGGGTGCCGATTTATAATGCTTATATCGAGCACCTGGTGCGATTGGGCCGGGCATACCCGGCATTCGAGAGCAACGAGGAGCTTGAGGCCAGGCGCAAGGCCGTCGTCGCGCTCAAACAAAACTATAAGTACCAACGCCCCGACGACATAACCCCTGGGCAGTTCAACAAGGCGCGCTGGGAGCGTGCCCAGGCCGGTGAACGGCACGTCGTCCGCTTCGTCATGCCCGAGGAGGCCATCGTCGTCGCCGACGAGGTGCTCGGGGACGTGCGGACCGCCGGCGGGGAGGTCGATGACTTTGTGATACGCAAGGCCGACGGTTTCCCGACGTACCACCTAGCCGTGGTCGTCGATGATGAGCTCATGGGCGTTACGCACGTCATGCGTGCCCAGGAGCACCTTATCAACACGCCCAAGCACGTGGCGTTGCAGCGGGCGCTGACGCGCCTGCGCGATGACCGCGATGCGCTCTCCCCTGCGGGGGACGCTTTCCGCACGCCCGTCTACGCGCACATGCCGTTGATCTTCAACGCCGACGGGAGCAAGATGAGCAAGCGCGACAAGGCCAAGGCCGCACGCAAGCACCTCAAGGAGTTGATGGCCAAGGACGCGTCGGCGACCCCCGCCACGGTCGCCCAGCGCGCCGCCCTGAGCGAGGGGGTCGTCAGCGCCTTCATCGCCGGCGAGAGCGACGCAGTCGAGACGGCCTCGGCGATCGCATCGGCCTATGCCATCGCCCTGCCGGAGATCGAGGTGTGGGACTACCGCGCCAGCGGCTACCTGCCCGAGGTGCTGACCAACTACCTGGCCCTGCTGGGCTGGTCGCCTGGCCTGAAGAACCCCGACGGGACGGACGTCGACAAGTTCGACCTGGATTTTCTGGCCAAGCACTTTTCTATCGAGCGCATCGGCAAGACCAACGCGCGGTTCGACCGCGTCAAACTCTTGGCCTTCAACGCCGACGCCATCGCCAAGCTTGGCGATCAAGAGTTCATCACCCGCTGGCTGGGTTGGCTCTCGACCTACGCCCCGCAGGTGCACAGCGGGCTGGCCGGGCCTTACTCGCAACAGCAACTGCTCTGGCTCGCCCAGGCCGTCAAGCCAAGGGCCAAGACCCTGGCCGACGCGCACAAATCCGTGGCGTTCATCCTGCTGGCCGACGATGCGGTGGTGCTCGATCCCTCGGCGGTGCAGCGCGGGCTGGCCGGCCAGGCCGCCCCGGTCAACAAACAAGACCCCCCCACTGGCCTCACAGGCCGCCACGTGCTCGTGGCCATGCGCCAAGCCCTGGCCGACGTGCCCGACTGGGAGCCAGCCAACATAGACTCGGCCATCGCCTCGCTGGCCCAGGCCAAGGGGGTCTCACTCGGCTCTGCCGCGACAGGCCTGCGGATCGCCCTGACCGGCTCAACCGTCAGCCCGGGCCTTGGGCACTGCTGCGCGATCCTTGGCCGCGAACGCACCCTCGCCCGCGTTGACCGCTGCCTGGCCCAGGCCTAACCCCGGCGACCTATCCTCTCACCCCCGAGTGTTTCGGGGCTTTGGCAAAGGAACCTGTCATGATCGCGGCCTTGAGCGGGATCGTTCGGCAGATGCAACTCGGCGGCGCGGCGGCGCTCTTGTGCCTGGCGCAAGCCGGGTGCGTCGCGCCCGCGCCGGTGCGCGAGCAGCCGCTGCAGACCGACACTGCCGTGCAAACCCCCCCCGCCGTCGCGACCTTGCAGAGCATCCAGGTGCCCGAGGCCTCCTACTTGCCTCCCACCTTCGGCAAGCGTTTAGTCGCGCAGGAGGCACAAACCAAGCGCCAGCGCGTCGAGGCCCTGGCCGAGCGCCTCGCTGGGTCGTACAGCAGCCAGCAGCAGAGCGTCGAGGACCCGGAGTATTTCGACATCCGCCTGCACATGACGCGCATCTGGCCCGAACGCACCGACGGGGCGTGGTTGTACGTCGAGCAGTCGATGGCCGAGGTGCAGCAGAAGCCCTATCGCCAGCGCATCTACAAACTCTCGGCCAACGACGACGGCACGCTCGTTAGCCAGGTCTATGAGCTCCCGGGCGACGCGCTCACCTTTGCCGGGGCGTGGAATAACACCGGCAAACTAGCCGGGCTGACGCCCGAGAAACTCAGTCCGCGCGACGGGTGCGAGATCACACTGACCCTCAACGCCGACGGCAACTACACCGGCAGCACACGCCAAGGCGCCTGCCCCAGCGCGCTCCGCGGCGCGAGCTACGCCACCAGCCACACCACCATCACCCCCGACGCGCTGATCACCTGGGACCAGGGGTTCAACGACAAGGGTGAGCAGGTCTGGGGTGCCGTCAAGGGTGGGTACGTCTTCCGCAAGCAGTAAACCCCCGGAGTGCCAGCTGTGAGCGATGCGATCGTCCTCGAAGGCCTGCGCAAGACCTTCGGCACCAAAGTCGCCGTCGATAACCTGACGCTCACCGTCGGGCGAGGTCAACTCGTCGGCCTCATCGGCCCCAACGGCGCGGGCAAGACCACGACCATCCGCATGGTCATGTCGATCCTCTTCCCCGACCACGGGCGGCTGGAAGTGCTCGGCAAGAAGTCCGCCGTGCTGAGCAAGGACCGCATCGGCTATCTGCCTGAGGAGCGTGGCGTCTATCGCAAGATGCGCGTCGGCGACTTCATCATCTATATGGCCCGTCTGAAGGGCGTCGATGCGCCCACGGCCGAGAGGCGGGCCAAGGAGTGGGTCGGGCGCATCGGCCTGGGCGAGGCCTATAGCAAAAAGTGCATGGAGCTTTCCAAGGGGATGCAGCAGAAGGTGCAGTTCATCAGCGCGATCATCCACGAGCCGGACCTCTTGATCCTCGACGAGCCTTTCAGCGGGCTGGACCCCGTCAACGCACGCCTGCTGCGCGACCTGATCGACCAGCAGCACCGCGCGGGGCGGACGATCATCTTCAGCACGCACCAGATGTACCAGGCCGAGGCCCTCTGCGACCGCGTGGTGATGATCCACCAGGGCGTCAAACGCCTGGACATGACCCCCGCAGAGATGCAAGAGGAGTTTGACCCGCGCACTCTGGTCATCGAGCCGCACGACCAGCAGGCGTGGCAGCAAGCCCAGACGCTCATCGCCAACACACCCGGCGTGCAGTCCGTGCAGCGCATCGAGCGTGCGCTGGAGGTCGCGCTGCACCCCGGCACCGACGCCTCGGCCGTGCTCGGCGTGGTCGCCGGTCGCATCCCGTGCCGGCGCGCCGAGGTCCGCAAGGTGAGCCTCGAGGACATCTTCATCGACATCGTGCAGGGAACCCAGGCCTCCGCCGAGCAGCGTGAGCAGCTCCGCCAGGCGATCGCCGGCGCAGAGCACGCCCAAGGCGCGGGCGCAGTCCTGACAGGCGCGGGCGCACCGCCGGGGCGTTGATGCAAAGTGCGCACCATGCCGACCGTCCAGACCGAAATAGACCAGACGCACACGCACGACACGATCGTCGCGTGCGCCAGCGGGCGCGGGACGGGTCGCGGTGCCTTAGCCGTGGCGATCATCCGCATCAGCGGGCCCGGTGCGTTGGGTGATGCCGGTTCGCTCCTTGAACCCCGGCCCGTTGGTGCATCGTGCGGGCACGCGAAGCTCGCGCTGGGCGGCGCGACGATGCCCGTGCGTTTTATCGCCGCGCGTGGGCCGAGGAGTTACACCGGGCAGGACACACTCGAGCTGCTCATCCCGGGCGGCCCGGCGATCGTTGCCCGCGTCGTCGCCACGCTGCTGGCCTTGCCCGGCACGCGCCACGCCGAGCCGGGTGAGTTCTCTGCTCGTGCCTACCAGGCGGGCAAACTCGACGCGAGCTCGGCCGAGCAGATCGCCGCGACCATCGCCGCGGCCACCAGTGCCGAGCTGGCAATCGCCCGGACGATCACCCAGGACCGCGCCACGCCCTATGCGCGCTGGGCCGATCAGATCGCCGGGGTGCTGGCACTGGTCGAGGCTGGGATCGACTTTGCCGATCAGGAGGACGTCGTCGCCATCACCCCGGCACAGGTCCACGCGCGTCTGCGAAGCCTTCTCGACCAGATGCACACCGACTGCGGCGGCACGCGTGCCGGTGCCACCAGCGGCGACCTCCCTCTGATCGTGCTGGCCGGGCCACCGAATGCTGGCAAGAGCACGCTGATGAACGCCCTGCTCGGCCGCCGGCGCGTGCTCGTCAGCGACGTGCCCGGCACGACCCGCGACGCGATCACCCAGGCGTGGTCGATCACCACGCCGGGCCAAGCGCCGACGCGCGCGCTGCTGGCGGACATCGCCGGCCTGGACGCCGAGCTGGCCGAGCGCGACGGGCCGGTGCACACCTTGGCACAAGCGCAAGCGCGAAGCCTGATCGCCCAGGCCGACGTCATCCTCGCCTGCGATGAGGCCGGCGCGTTCGCGTTCCTCGACGAGTTGCCCGCAACCGGCCAGGTTGTTCGCGTTTGGACCAAGTCCGACCGGGCCCACTCAAGCGCACCACGGGGCGTGGTGCGCGTCTGTGCACCAACGGGCCAAGGCCTGGGCGCGCTGCGGGCGGCCGTGGTGCGTGCGCTCTGGGCCGGGCGCGGCTGGAAGGGGCAGGCCTCGCTTTTGCCCAGGCACCGCGCCGCGATCGACGCCTGCCGAGCGCACCTGCACGCGGCGATCGCCGGGCGCGCCGGCGAGCAGGCGTTGTTGGCCCTCGAGCTCCGCAGCGCGCTGTCGGCCATCGGCGAACTGACCGGGCAGGTTACACCCGATGACCTCCTGGGAAAAATCTTCGCCAGTTTCTGCATCGGCAAGTAGACCGGCCGCACCGCTATTGCTCGTGCTTTGCCGTCGGTCCCTGGCCGATCCCTCCCCGCAGCATCACGGCGGTGATCACCTCATCGACCGCGGTCCCCGTCGAGTCGTGCCCGTGCTTGCTCATGCCAAGCCCCGCCAGCGCGCCAAAGCCGATCGCGATCTCGATGAGCATCCACGCCGAGAGCTCGGGGCTGAATCGCTTGCTGACAACCCCAGCCTCCTGCGCCCGCCTGACCTCGCGCGCGATGAACGCGTGCAGTGTCTCCAGGTGTCGCTGCAACGCCTGGCGCACCTCCGGCTCCTCGACCTCCGCCATCGCCGCGATGATCACGCTGTAACGCAGCCGGCCGCTCTCGGCGAGCATCGGGTTGGTCTTGATCAGCCTCTCCAGCCGGGCGCTCGGCGTCGGGGCCGAGGCGAGCTCGTGCTCCCACAGGCTTAGCGTGTCCTGGCCCGTCAGGTCGACGAGGGCGATGAAAAGGTCCTTCTTGCTCTTGAAGTGCCGGTAGATGATCGGCTCGGAGACACCTGCCGCCTCGGCGAGTTCAGCGGTCGTCGCCCCGGCATACCCACGCTTGGCAAAGACGCGCGCGGCGGTATCAAGCAACTGGGCCTTGCGTTCGTTCGCGGGCAACCTCGCCATGCACTCGGCTCCAATCCCACACCCACCGGTTTGACCCCACTAGGCCTGCGACCCGGCAACCATGTTAGCGACTACCAACGCCCACCAGCACCTCTCGCCCCCAAGACCAAGGTAAAAAACACAACCACACCATCAAACAACCATACAAATACCATATAGGCGACCATCTCGGTCCTCGCCCCAGACATCCCGACCTCAATATCCTCAACTGCGACTCAATCGCAACTGGCTCTGCTGGCCTGGCTTTGCACCTATGATCTGGGCGTACATCGCAGCGCCCCGGGCTGTGGCACGGCGTGTTGCCGGTGCCCGAGTTCAACCTGTCGGTTCTGTTTATAAGTTTACGAAAGCCTTCCCATGCCCCTGCAACTGCCTATTTATATGGACCACGCCGCGACGACCCCTTGCGACCCGAGGGTGGTTGAGGCGATGCTGCCGTACTTCACCGAGAAGTTTGGCAACAGCGGCTCGCGCAACCACAGCTTCGGCTGGGCCGCCGAGGAGGGCGCTGACTACGGGCGCGAGATGGCCGCGAGGCTCATCGGCGCGACGGAGAAGGAGATCATCTTCACCAGCGGCGCCACAGAAGGAAACAACCTGGCGATCAAAGGGTCGGCGTACATGTACCAGAAGGCCCCGGCCGGCGCTGCCAAGCGCGGGCACATCGTCAGCTGCCTCATCGAGCACAAGGCCGTGCTCGACCCGTGCAAACGATTGCAGAAAGAGGGCTTCGACGTAACCTTCATCGAGCCGCCCGCCGACGGCGTCGTTACCGCCGAGATGGTCAAGAACGCCCTGCGCGACGACACCATCCTGGTAACGATCATGTGGGCCAACAACGAGCTCGGCACGATCAACGAGGTCCGCCAGATCGGCTCGCTCTGCAAAGAGCGTGGCATCATCTTCCACACCGACGCCACCCAGTGGGCCGGCAAAATGCCCACCGACGTCGAGGCTGACAACATCGACCTGCTCACCTGGTCGGCGCACAAGATGTACGGGCCCAAAGGCGTTGGTGCCCTCTACGTCCGCAGGCACCGCCCTCGCGTGCGCCTGCAGGCCTTGCAAGAAGGTGGCGGGCAAGAACGCGGCTTCCGCTCGGGCACGCTGAACATCTCCGGCATCGTCGGCATGGGCAAGGCGTGCGAGATCGCGATGGCCGAGATGGAGCACGACGCCATCCGCCTGGCCAAGCTCAAGGCCAAGATCGAGGCCGGGGTGCTGGCGCAGCTGGACTCGTGCGTCGTCAACGGGCACAAGGACAAGCGGCTGCCGCATATAACCAATATCAGCTTCGGCTTCGTCGAGGGCGAGGGGCTGATGATGGCCGTCAAGGACATCGCCTGCTCCAGCGGCAGCGCGTGCACGAGCGCAAGCCTGGAGCCGAGCTACGTCCTCAAGTCCATCGGCGTTGGCGACGAACTGGCCCACTCCTCCCTTCGGCTGAGCCTGGGCAAGTGGACGACCGACGAGCAGGTCGAGCACACGACCTCGGCGGTGGTGCAGGGGGTCAAGAAACTCCGCGCGATGAGCCCCCTCTATGACATGCACAAGGAGGGGATTGATCTGAGCAAGGTGCAGTGGGCCCACCACTGAAAGGGAACGGCATGCCAAGGGCCTCGGAATGGTTGATCGTTGCAGAGGACAATGCCAGGGCTGGCGAGATGCTGTTGCTGCGCGATCAGTTCCGCCCGGCCACGAGCCGTTTCTATTACGCCGCGTATCAGGCGGCGCACGCGACGCTCCTGACGACGCCCGACGCGGCCAGCGTGCCCGCCAGGGGCAACTGGGACCACGGCCCGCTGACCAACGTCATCCAGTCGGCAGCTCAGAACCACCTGGGGTTCACCGAGGCAGAGGCCGTGTCGTACCGCAAGAAGTTCAAGAGCGCGATGGACGCCCGTGTTGTTGCCGACTATGGCCCCGATACCGTGCTGGAAGCATCCTCTGTGCGGGCGGCCCAGAAGGCGGCCACGGCGTTCGTCAACCTGGCCGTTTCCAAGGGGGCACGCTCGAAATGACAATACCGCACGACAAGAGCGAGGTCCTCAAGGCCGTCAACGACACGGTTGCTCAGATGAAGGCACGCATCGACGACCTCGGCCTCCGCGTCCACACCGACAGCATCGAGCCGAGCTACGGCGGCTGGCTCTTGCCCGCACACTGCGAGGCATCCCCCGCAGCCCGCAAGAGCTACGAACTGCACCGCCTGCTCGAAGCAGTCGAGGACGCGATCTACGACAAACTCCACTCGACTGTAACAATTGTTCTCAACCCAACCAACGGAAAAGGATAACACCATGGCCTACGGCCCCAAAATCATCGACCACTACGAGCGCCCACGCAACGTCGGAAACTTCGGCACACAAGAGGCCATGAAGGCCGACAAAAAAATCGGCGTCGGCCTCGTCGGCGCGCCCGAGTGTGGCGACGTCATGCAACTGTGCATCAAGGTCGACCAAGCCACCGGCAAGATCGAGGATGCCAAGTTCAAGACCTTCGGCTGCGGCAGCGCGATCGCTTCGTCGAGCCTCGCCACCGAGTGGCTCAAGGGCATGAGCCTGGACCAGGCCCAGGACCTGCGCAACACCCAGATCGTCGAGGAACTCAGCCTCCCGCCCGTGAAGATCCACTGCTCAGTGCTGGCCGAGGACGCCGTCAAGGCCGCGCTTGCAGACTATCGGAAGAAGAACGGGCTTCCCGTCGAGGACCACGACCACGCCGGGGACCACGCCGGGGCGTAAGAACCTGCGTCTTCTACGGATCGCCGTTGTTTCTTTTGCCGAACCCCTCACCCAGAACGTTCTGGCGGGGAGGGGCAGGGGCGGGGTTGGTCACTTCGGACGCTTGACATTCAGTAATGATCCATATTATTAGGACCAGAAGATAGAACCAGCCGTTTGCACCCACACCGCCGGCGTGTCAGCACGCACCCCACCACCGCCACGAACGTATACTCATATAGATCGAGACTGCAAGGAACCTCCCATGACCAACGCCACCCCCCCAATCGCCCCCGCCACCACCACCCCGACCGAGTCGCCGGTGAAACTGAGCGAGTCTGCCGCACGCGAGGTCCGCAGCATCGTCGCCCAGCAGGAGCTCGACGCCGAGAAAATCTGCCTCCGCGTCGGCGTCAAGGGGGGCGGGTGCTCGGGGTTCAGCTACCTGCTCGACCTGACGGAGACCCAGAAAGAGACCGACGAGGTCTTCGTCATCCACGGCATCAAGGTCATCATCGACCCCAAAAGCCTCCTCTACCTCTCCGGCGTAACCATCGACTTCAAAGATGAGATCATGGGACGGGGCTTCGTCTTCAACAACCCCAACGCCACCAGCACCTGCGGGTGTGGCAGCAGCTTTAGCGCATAAACCATGCCCTGATGGTCGGCTCGGAGAGCCGACCTACCCAAAGCCCCGCACGACGGGGTTTTTTGTCTTTGCTCATTCCCGGCGGGGTGCTACCTGCACCTGGCCGCATTCTGGGCACCGTAGTGGCTTGATTATCCCGAGCATCGCATACCCGCACCCAAGGCAACATGCAGGGTCGCTCTGCACAGCCAGCTCGGCTGCTGCTTGCCGCTTGCCCCAGAGATCCGCGCTGGAGATCGTCCTCCAGATATACCAGCAGACTGCCCCAAAGCCGGCAAAGGCAAGAATATTGCCCACCCACCCCAAAGGGATCACGCCGATGGACCATGTCGTCGCCAAAATCGGCGGCGGCGTGCCATTTGTCGGCAACGGTGCCGTGCTCATGCTCACCGCCGACACCCTCGTTGCACGGAACGGCCAACCCCAAGCCCACTCCTCTAATACACCGAGCCGCTCGAGTTGCCGATCGTCATTGAGATATGCCGAAAACAACGACCACGCCGGTGGCTGGGACTTGCGATCCTCCGGAATCTTGAGGCCACCGTTCGAAGAAAAGAACAACCTGTCAGACCAGACCGACCGACTTACTCCCCATAATCCACCCGAACCAGGTTGGCCCGCAACCAATGCGGCCCCACCCGCCAACCTGGTCGGCTGAAATGGTGGCTCAAGAACGGTCTTGAACAACGGCAGGGAGGAAAAGCACCCGACAAGGACACCCGTAAGAAGGCAACCTATAAAGCTCCGGTCCATCTCGGTCCATCCTCCTGATTCTTTAGCCACGGGGCAGGAGTTCGGGGGGATCGCCGGCCCTGACGGCTCGCAGGGAGCTGGTGCCCGCCCAATCGTATGTCGCTTGGCCGAAGATTTTGTTGCGCCCCACTTGTATCGCCCCCGGCCATGTGTTATCTTCTACCACCCGGCCCTGGTACCCCCGGCGTTTCTCGTGGAGTGGATACATGCAAACCAAATCACCCGCCGTTTTCAACCCCCCAACCCTCATCACCCGCCGGGGCCTTGTCCTCCTCGGTGCAGCGTCCCTCGCCGGCGTGGCCCTCGCCTCCCTCACCGGGTGCCGGGTTGGTCGGCGTGGCGCACGCTCGGCCTACCGCATGAGCGAGCGTGAGCGTCGCCGGCAGCAGCGCGCGGTCCCCTACACCGTCAAGCCGATGCCCGAATCGTTCTACAAAGAGATGGACGCGCACTGGGCCAACTGGCTCAAGCACACCAAGCGCCTGAAACTCGACAACGACACGACCAGGAATGTCGCCGCCGTCGATGTATTTCTCAAGGCGTGCAAGAACGACAGCGACATCCTGACCAAGCCCCAGCCGGGGGACGTCGTCGATGCTGCGGGGACCGCGCTGGGCGCGGGGCTGCTCCACCGCGCCGGTATGAAGTGGGGCGTGCTCAAGGTCAAGTACGACCCCGACGAGATCTACGTCCTGACCGACAAGGCCGAGCGCGTGCTGGTCAGCCCGTGGAGCCTGACCGACGCCGTCTTCAACGGCCAGGCAGGGGAAACCATCGCCGAGACGACCAAAAAAATCGAGGCCGCCATCGGCAAGCCCGAGGTGGTCTGTTTCCCCGAGGATTCCTGATACGCCCTCCCCCAATCCCTCCACCCCACCCCCCCGGCGTGCCGATGATTGGCCATGCCCGCAAACGCCACTGACCTTCCCCCACCACCAACCCCACGCGCACCCGACCCAGGCTCACCTCGTGCCGAACGCACCGCCTGGCTCCTGACCATCATCCTCGGCATCGCCATCGTCTTCATACAGCAGGTCGGCGTCTCGTCCAAGACAGCCGCCAAGCAGGCCCCCCCCGCCCCCGATGCACCCCTGGTCGATTCCTTTGATCCGACCCTCCTGACCGGCAAGATCATCGTCAAAATATCTTCCCTCGTCCCACCCCACCAGCGTGGCGACCTCGCCACCAACCTCGACCCCTCCGCCGCGTCCGTCGAGCAGGGCGTTGTCCTCGTCCCGATCATCGCCGAGTTGCGGGGTAAGGACGCCGCACTCGAACTCATCGACCAGATCCGCAAGCGCGACGGTGCCAGCACCGTCACGGCTGACCTTGACTTGCTGCACACCATCTACACCTCAACCCCAAGCGCCCTCGCCCCCGAGGCCCGCGCCCAACTGCAACGCCGACTCGGATGGGCCGGCGATCTCGCCCTCACCTCCGACCTGCCTCAGACCGACCCCGCACGCGCGGCCATCTTCGCCAACGCCTCCGGGCTGATTGTCTTTCTCATCTTCATTGGCCTGGGAATCTTGGGCGCATTCCTCGCCGGGTGCGCCGTCCTTCTCTACTGGCTTCTCGCCTACTCCTCCGGCCGCTCCACCCCACGCCTGCCCCGACCCGCACCAGGCGGCTCCGTCGGCATCGAGACCGTCGCCCTCTTCATGGCCTGCTTCCTTGCCCTCAAACTCCTCTCGCTGGCGATGGGGGAGCTCTTCGTCGGCAACCTCACCGGCCCCGCCGCCGATGCCGCCGAGCACCGCCTCACCATCACCGTCATGATCCTGCAATGGGTCATCCTCCCCATCGTCCTCTTCTGGCCCACCATCCGCGGCCTGCAACAACCCGACGCCCGCAAGGCCCTCGGCCTCCACAGAGGCAACGGCTTTATCAAGGAAATCGCCGCCGGCTTCCTCGGCTACATCGCCTGCTTCCCTCTGCTCATCGCCGGGGCGATCGTCTCTGTCCTGCTCATGTTCGCCTGGCAAATCATCCAAAAAGCCCTCGGCGGCACGCCCCCCAACGCACCCGCCAACCCACTGCTCGATTACTTCGAGCAAGGCCCCACCCTCCTGATCCTCCTGGCCACGCTCGCTGTCGTCTGGGCGCCGATCGTTGAAGAAGTCGTCTTCCGTGGCGGCCTCCTCCGCCAGCTCTACACACGCAACAACATCATCCTCGCCGCGATCATCTCCTCCATCGTCTTCGCCTTCATGCACGGCTACCCAATCATCATGCTCGGCTCGATCATCGGCCTGGCGATGGGCCTGGCCATGCTCCGCTGGTTCCGAGGCTCGCTCATCTCCTGCATTACCGCCCACGCCATCCACAACGCCCTCGTCAGCGCACTGCTCTTCACCCTTGTAAAACTCCTTGGCTAGCCCGACGCGCACGCCCCCCACCACCGGCACTACCCTCGCGCATGACCACCCCGCTCTTGCAAGGCCGGCGCGTTACCGTCATGGGCCTGGGCCGCTTCGGCGGCGGCCTCGGTGCCGCACGATTCCTTGCGGGCCAAGGGGCCGTCGTCACCATCACCGACCGCAAGCCCGAGCACGACTTCGCCGACGCCATCGCCGAGCTCCGCCCGCTGATCAACGCCGGGCACGTCCGCCTCTCCCTCGGCGGGCATATCGAGACCGATTTCACAGCCGCCGACCTCGTCGTCGCCAACCCCGCCGTTCCCCAGCCGTGGCTGAACCCCTATCTCCTCGCCGCCGAGCGAGCGGGCGTTGCCATCACCACAGAAATCGCCCTGCTCATCGAGCGCATCCCGCGCCAGACCATCACCGTCGGCATCACAGGCTCGGCCGGAAAGTCCACCACCTCCGCGATGATCCACCACGCCCTCAACGCCTGCAACATCAACGCCCTCCTCGGCGGCAACCTCGGCGGGTCGCTGCTGGAAAAACTCCCACTGCCCACCAACCACGTCGTCGTCCTCGAGCTCTCCTCGGCCATGCTCTACTGGCTCGACCGCCTGCTCACTTGGTCCCCCACCATCGCCGTCTGCACCAACCTCTCACCCAACCACGCCGACTGGCACGGCAACCTCGATCACTACGCCCAGAGCAAACAACGCATCCTCCGCCACCAGCGCCCCACCGACGCCGTGGTCCTCGGCCCAACCCTTGCCGAATGGGCCAAACTCACACCCGCACACGCCCAGCACGTACGCGAGCCGCTTAACGCCACGCTCGCCATCCCCGGCACGCACAACCGCCTCAACGCCGCTGTCGCCCTCAATGCCGTCGCCCTCGCCGCCCGCGCCGCGGGCAAACCACTGCCCGACGCGCACATCCTCGCCGCGCTACAAACCTTCCCCGGCCTCGAGCACCGCCTCGCCCTGACGCACACGAGCAAATCGGGCCTGCGCTTCTACAACGACAGCAAGTGCACCACAGTCGCGGCGTGCCAGCAGGCCCTCGCCGCCCTCGCAGATGAGGCCAAAGGCTCCACCTCCCACATCCACCTCATCGTCGGCGGGGACGCCAAGGGGCAAGACACCTCCGCCATTGCCGCCCTCGCACCAACCCTCGCCGGCCTCTACCCCATCGGCCGCGACCGCGCAGGCTTCATCTCGCCCAACGCCAGCAACACCTTCCCCACCGAGCACCTCGCCGGCGCCGTCCCCGCCGCCATCAGCCGCATGGCCCCCGGCGACATCCTCCTGCTCTCACCCGCCTGCGCAAGCTGGGACCAATACCCCAACTACGAACACCGCGGCCAAGCCTTCACCACCCTCGCCAAACAACACGCCCCCTAACCCACTCTGCTAACACCTAATACCTAACCCCCAACCCCTCCCCATGCACACCACCGCCGCCATCCTCTCCACCGGCGATGAACTCGTCCTGGGCCAACTCCTGGACACCAACGCCCGCTGGATCGCCGAGCAACTCACCACCCTGGGCATCCGCGTCGTCCAGGTCGCCGTCGTCGGCGATGACCTCAATGACCTCACCGCCGCCATCGCACGCCTGGCCAGCACGCACGACCTGCTCATCACCACAGGCGGCCTCGGCCCCACCGCCGGCGACCTCACACGAGAGGCCCTCGCGCAGGCATCCTCAGACCACCTCATCGTCGACCAAGAGCAGGTCAACATCCTCTCAACCAAACTCCGCAACCGCGGGCGCAACGTCAACGACCAACAACTCCGCCAAGCACTACGCCCCACACACGCAACCCCCCTGCCCAACGCCCACGGCACCGCGCCGGGCCTCTGCCTCCGCATCCGCAACTGCGACACCTTCAGCCTCCCAGGCCCCCCCGGCGAACTCCAACCCATGTGGCTCGCCAGCGTCATCCCCACACTCCACCCCGATCGCAAGGTCCTCACACGACTCCTCTACGCACTGGGCATCCCCGAAGCCACCTGCGCCGAACGCCTCAAAGACCTCACCGCACGCGCACGCACACCCCTCATCGGCATGACGGCCAGCGGGGGCATCATCACCATCCGCATGCGCTACGAGGGCTCCGACGCCGCCGAGGGCCAAGCCTTGCTCGACCGCGACGAGGCCGACATCTGCACACGCCTGGGCACCAACATCTGCGCCACCGCCACAGCCGGCCAAACACACAGCGACCAAGCCCTCGCCAGCGTCGTCCTCAACCAACTCACCCACCGCGGCGAGATGCTCGCCCTCGCCGAGAGCTGCACCGGCGGGATGGTCGCGGAAGTCTTGACGCGCACCCCGGGCTCCTCCGCCGCGCTCGCCGGGGGCGTCGTCTGCTACACCAACGCCGTCAAGACCACACTGCTGGGCGTCAACGCAGAAACGCTCGCAAACAACGGCGCCGTCAGCGAGCCTGTCGCATCGGCCATGGCCCTGGGCGCACGCCGGGTGATCCCCGCCGACTGGTCCATCGCCATCACAGGCATCGCCGGCCCCGACGGCGCAACAGCAACCAAACCCCTCGGCACCGTCTGGATCGCCCTCGCCGGCCCCAACGCCTACCTCCAAACCCGCCACTTTCACTTCCCAGGCACACGCCACGACGTCCGCACACGCAGCACACTCAGCGCACTAGCCATGCTCCACTTCGCACTCAAAGGCGCACCGATCCCCAAACTCCTCTGGCAACAAGACGCCTGAGTATCAGCAAAGAAACCTCACCCACCCGCGCCTCAGAACCCCTCCCCCGAGGGGAGGGGCAGGGGTGGGGTTGGCTACTTCGTAAGCAGCACATGCACAGTTGATCTACACCCTCAACGCGCTTTCGCGTACAACTGCCCAACCACCCCCCAGTTGACCACGCCCCACCACGCCGCGACATACTCCGCACGACGGTTCTGATACTTGAGGTAGTACGCGTGCTCCCACACGTCCAGCCCGAGGATCGGCACACCCTCGCACCCGGCCACGGCCTTGCCCATCAGCGGGTTGTCCTGGTTCGCCGTGCTCGCGATGATCAACTTCTTCTCCCCCGGGTGATAGATCAACCACGCCCACCCAGACCCGAACCTCCCCATCGCCGCCGCCGTGAACTGCTCCTTAAACTGCTGCACCGTCGAGAACGAATCCTTAATCGCATCGCTCAACGCCCCGCTCGGCTCAACGCCCCCCCCACCATCACCTGGTGCCATCACCGTCCAGAACAACGAGTGGTTCACATGCCCACCGGCGTTGTTCCGTACCGCCGTCCTCTTGTCGTCGGGAATCTCCCCCAGCGCCTTGATCACCGCCTCGGGAGATTGGTCCGCCCACCTCGTCCCCTCCAGCGCCTTGTTCGCGTTGGCCACGTACGCGCCGTGGTGCTTCTGGCTGTGGATCTCCATCGTCTGCGCGTCGATCGTCGGCTCCAGCGCGCCAAAGGCATATGGCAAAGTCGGCAAAGTAAAAGGCATGGTCGCTCCTGTGTGTGAGGTCCGGGAACCATATGTCAACAAAACCCCACACAACACCCCGCACGCCCGCGGCGCAGAAAAACGCCGACCGCGCACACTCCGCCGATAGCACGCCCTAAATAGGGAGGCATTGCCCCAAATCTGCACGCACATTGCCCGAAGAAGTGGCCAAACGCATCTTTATCCTGTAGATTGCGTAT
>JAJTGZ010000026.1 GCA_021299385.1 Phycisphaeraceae bacterium
AGGTTGGCTCGGTATGTTCTCCAATTTCCCTCACCGCACCGCCATCACCTCACCCACGTCCCACCACCATACACCGCCGCACCACCGAGCTCCTCTGCAATCCGCAGCAACTGGTTGTACTTGGCATTCCGATCACTCCGGCACGGCGCGCCCGTCTTGATCTGGCCGCAGTTCGTCGCCACCGCGATATCCGCGATCGTCGCGTCCTCCGTCTCACCCGACCGGTGGCTCAGCACCGCGGCATACTTGTTCCGCATCGCCAAGTTCACCGCGCTGAACGTCTCCGTCAGAGTCCCGATCTGGTTCACTTTAACCAAAATCGCGTTGGCGCAGTGCTCCTTAAGCCCCCGCGTCAGGAACGCCGGGTTGGTAACAAACAGGTCATCACCAACGAGTTGCACCTTGTCTCCAAGCCTCTTGGTGATCTTCGCCCACCCCTCCCAGTCGTTCTCGGCCAGGCCGTCCTCCAGCGACCGGATCGGATAGTTCTCACACCACTTCGCCCACAGGTCGATCAACTCATCGCTGCTGACAACCCGCTTGGGGTCGCTCTTGAAGAAGCAGTACCCCTTCTTGCCCAGCTCCTTCGCCTCGTTCCACAACTCGCTGCACGCCGGGTCAAGGGCCACATAAATCTGGCTCCCCCACTTGTACCCCGCCTTCTTCACTGCCACCTCGATCAACTGCAACGCCTCCTCGGCGTTTTTGAGGCTCGGCGCAAACCCACCCTCGTCCCCCACCGCCGTGCTCAGATGCTTCTCGTGCAGCACCTTCTTGAGGGCGTGATAAATCTCCACGCCCGCCCGCAACGCCTCCGCATACGAATCAAACCCCCACGGCTGCACCATGAACTCCTGAAAGTCCACGTTGCTATCCGCGTGCTTGCCCCCGTTAATAATGTTCATCATCGGCACCGGCAGCGTCCGCGCGCTGCTGCCACCCAAATACCGGTACAACGGCAACCCCGACTCCGCCGCCGCTGCCTTCGCCACAGCCATGCTGCACGCCAAGATCGCGTTCGCCCCCAACTTCGCCTTGTTCTTCGTCCCGTCCGCGGCGATCATCGCCATGTCCACAAGCTCCTGCTCCCGCGCATCCATCCCCACCAGCACCCCGCTGAGCTTCCCATTGACATTCCCCACAGCCTTGAGCACACCCTTGCCCAGGTACCGACCCTTGTCCCCGTCGCGTAACTCCACCGCCTCGTTCTCACCCGTGCTCGCCCCAGACGGCACCGCCGCCCGACCCATCGCCCCCGACTCCAGCAGCACGTCCGCTTCCACCGTCGGGTTCCCACGCGAATCAAGGACTTGGCGAGCCGCAACGTGCACAATCGTAAATTCCATAAACTCAACCTCAAATAGAGTGTGAAATAGCCTGAAACCAACCCCGCCACGGTATCCACCCCGCCGGCACCCAGATGCCCAACGCAGTTTCTTACTCCCCGCAACCGCACCTGACCGATCATACGAACATAGATAGACCATGCCCGCACACCCACCACCGCCCACACGCATGACCAACGCCAAACCCCACACCACACCCCACACCCACCCCTCCCCCGCCACCCCCGGCAACACTCTGGTATCCTGCTGGCAACCGCTCACACGAAACTGCGCCATGCCCAACACCCCCGACGCCTTCGCCATTCAGGTCGACAAGCTCAAAGGCGAGCTCGTGCTCCAGGGCGACCGCGTCCGCGCCCTTGTCGAGCAGAGCATCGACGCCGTCTTCGCACGCGACCTCGCCGCCGCCACCGCCGCCATCAACCTTGACGCCGAGGTCGACCGCGTCGACGTCGAACTCGAAAAATCCTGCGTCGCCCTCCTGACCGAGGCCACGGGCATCGGCAACCGCCTGGAGGCCACCCAACTCCGCTGGGTCCTGATGATCGTCAAGGTCAACAACGAGCTCGAGCGCATCGCCGACGTCGGCGTCGCCATCGCCGAGAACGCCGGCGCATTCAAGGTCAGCTGCGACCACCTCCCACCCACCTTCCGAGTCCTGGCCAACAGCGTCATCGGCATCCTCCGCGACAGCGTCGCCTGCCTCGACCGCCTCGACCCCGAACTCGCCCGCGTCGTTCTGCTCAGCGAAGAGGCCGTGCTCGCCTTCAAGCAGGCCCTCATCCGCGACGCCCAGCAGCAGGTCTCGACGGGCAAACTCTCCGTCGACCTCGCCAGCGCACTGCACGACGTCGCCATGCAGTGTACCAACATCGCCGACCACTGCACCAACATCGCCGAGCAGGTCATGTATACTGCCACGGGCAAAATCGTCCGCCACATGCAGGGCCACTGGGAAGAAGTCACCCTCCCGCCATCGCAATAAGCCCGCACTTCACCCCATCTGCCCGATCACCGCGTCGGCAAACCCGCTGCACTTGACCTTGGTCACCGCCGTGTCGCCCTCGGCCTTCATCAGCCGCTCAAAGTCATACGTAACGGTCTTGGCGCTGATCGCACCCTCCATCCCCTTGATCACCAGGTCCGCCGCCTCGTCCCACCCCATATACCGCAGCATCATCTCCCCGCTGAGGATCACCGAGCCGGGGTTGACCTGGTCGAGGTTCGCGTACTTCGGTGCCGTCCCGTGCGTCGCCTCAAAGATCGCGTGCCCCGTGATGTAGTTGATGTTCGCCCCCGGCGCGATCCCGATCCCCCCGATCTGTGCCGCCAGCGCATCGCTCAGGTAATCCCCGTTCAGGTTCATGCACGCGATGACATCAAAGTCCCTCGGCCGTGTGAGCACCTGCTGCAAAGTGATATCCGCGATCGAGTCTTTGATCAAAAGCATCGACTTGAACTTCCCTCCGCCGTGCGTCGCACCGATCGCGCTGAGCACACCCTCAACTTCCTTGACGAGCTTGGCCTTCTGGTCCGGCGTCATCATCTCGTAACCGGGGTCGATCGCCCTGGCGTTCTCCTGGGCACTCATCCCCGCGTTCGCGTCCTTATTCCCCAAAATCCAGCTCTCCCGCTCCGTAACCACCTGCCCCCGGAAATACTCCACCGCCACCTTGTACCCCCAATCCTTAAACGCACCCTCGGTGAACTTCATGATGTTCCCCTTGTGCACGATCGTCACACTCTTGCGCTTCTCCTTGAGCGCATATCTGATCGCACTGACGATCAACCGCTCCGTCCCAAGGTACGACACCGGCTTGAACCCCACCCCCACCATCAGCGGGTTCTCCCGCGCAATCGCACCGGTCCCCTCCAGCAACTTCTGCCACTGGTCCCCCGCACCCTTGCTCCCAAACCGTATCTTCTTAAACTCCTTCGGGAACTCCTTCTCGATAAACCCCAGCACCTTGGCCGCCTCGGGCGTCCCCGCCGCCCACTCGATCCCCGCATAAATGTCCTCCGTGTTCTCACGGAAGATTGTCATCTCACAATCCTGTGGCCGCTTCACCGGGCTGGGCACACCCTTAAACCACCGCACCGGCCGCAGACAGACATACAAATCCAGCATCTGCCGAAGCGCGACGTTTAGCGACCGGATCCCCCCACCCACCGGCGTCGTCAACGGCCCCTTGATCCCCACCAGATACTCCCGAAACGCGTCCAGCGTCGCCTCCGGCAACCAGTCCCCCGTCTGGTTGAACGCCTTCTCCCCGGCCAACACCTCCAGCCACTGCACACGCCTCTTGCCCCCATACGCCTTCGCCACCGCCGCGTCAAAGACGCGCACGCTCGCACGCCAAATGTCCGGCCCCGTCCCGTCCCCCTCAATAAACGGGATCACCGGCTCATCGGGCACAACAAGCTTCCCGGCAGACATCGTTATCGCAGTCGCAGGCATCAGGCACTCCTCCATATCAATCCACCAAATCGTACCCCGCAGGATACCAGCCACCCAACCCACAGTGGACAACATCCCCCATCTACTCCAAACTCCCCACCACAAACCCCACATTCCTGGTAGACTCCCCACATGCCCCGCCTCTCACAACAAACTCCACCCGACCCCCCGGCCGCCCCCGGCATCGCCCACGACCTCAACAACATCCTCCTGGCCACCACCATCACCGCGCAGCACGCAGCCGATCACCTCCCACCGCACCACCCCGCCCACAAAGACCTGCAAACCATCCTGACCAACCTTCGCCACGCCGCCGAACTCACCACACTCCTCCACCCCAACTCCCCCACCGATCACCACACCCCCGTCTGCCTCCGCACGCTCATCGAAGAATCCATCCCCATCGCTACCACCTGCACACAAGCACCCCCAACCATCGATATCACCCTTGACGCCGGCCCTGCCACCCTCACTGTCCGGGCCAACAAACCACTCCTCCGCCAAGCCCTCCTCAACCTTCTCATCAACGCCCTCGAAGCCCTCGGCAACCAAGGCTCTATCCACATCCGCCTCCACGCTGTGCACTCCCCCACACCACACATCATCCTCCAAATCACCGACTCCGGCCCCGGAATCCCCCAACCCTCCCACCAGCACATCTTCAACCCCAACTTCACCACCAAACCCCCCAACACCCACACCCGAGGCCTCGGCCTCGCCGTCGTCGCCCAAGCCGTCCGCGCCCACCTCGGCACCATCACCCTCACGTCCGCGCCAGGCCAAGGCTCCACCTTCACCATCACCCTCCCCGCACTCGCTCAACCCGCCACAACCATCGAACCCAAACCCAACCCACCCCGGCCTCACCCCGACACCATCTCCGTCATGGTCATCGAAGACAACCCGCTCATCCGCAGACTCATCACCATCAACCTCTCAACCCTCGGCATACACACCCACCCTTTCCCCACAGGCCAAGAGGCACTCGACGCGCTCCGCGCCAACCCAACCACCTACAACGCCGCGATTATCGACCAAAACATGCCCGGCATGACCGGTCTGCAAACCCTCGCCGCCCTCCGGCGAC
Organism: Phycisphaeraceae bacterium; assembly: GCA_021299385.1. Taxonomy (GTDB): domain Bacteria; phylum Planctomycetota; class Phycisphaerae; order Phycisphaerales; family UBA1924; genus JAJTGZ01. The sequence continues at coordinate 4,892 of JAJTGZ010000026.1, forward strand.
TCCAACCCGACCTGCCCATCATCCTCACCTCTGGCTACCCACTCTCACTACTCCCTAACCCCCTCCCCCAAGCCACATTCCTCCACAAACCCTACACCATGACCCAACTCCACCAAGCTCTCACCAAAGCCATCAACCTCCACGCCCCCACCGCATAACAAATCCCCGATGTTTCTTGTACTAAACCCCTCCCGCGAGGGGAGGGTCAGGGGTGGGTTCCCCCCGCCGATCACCAACTCAGAACACCTCTACACCTCTGCCCTCTCAATAATGCCTTCGTCACCACCCAGTAACCCGAATACCCTCCACCATGAAGATCCACGAATACCAAGCCCGCGAACTCCTCGCCTCCTTCGGCATCCCCGTCCCCGCCGGCCAGATGATCGACTCCGTTGGTCAAGCAGGCCCCGCATACGACCAGGCCGTTGCCGGCATGGCTAAACCCCTCGCCGTCGTCAAGGCCCAGGTCCATGCCGGCGGCCGGGGTAAGGCGGGCTTCGTCAAACTCGTCAACTCCCGCCAACAGGCCATCGACGCCGCCACCTTCATGCTCGCCCACCGCATGACCAGCCCGCAAACCCCACCCGAGGGCCTCGAGGTCAAAAAACTCCTCATCGCACAGGCCGCCGACATCGCCGACCGCGCCCCGTCGGGCAAGCAAGAGTTCTACCTCGCCATCACCCTCGACCGCAAGTCCCGCCGCAACGTCCTCATTGCCAGCCGCGAAGGTGGCGTCGAGATCGAGACCATCGCCCACGAGCGCCCCGAGGCGATCATCAAGCAACCCCTCGACCCCGTCCAAGGCCTCCTGCCCTTCCAAGCCCGCGAGGTCGCCTTCGCCCTCGGCCTCGTCGGCAAGCAGGTCAACCAGGCCGCCGACATCATGCTCAAACTCGCCAGGTGCTATATCGAAAAAGACTGCACCATCGCCGAGATCAACCCCCTGGTCATCACACCACCGGACGCCCACAACCCCGACGGCCGCGTCCTCGCGCTGGACGCCAAGTTCAACTTCGACGACAACGGCACCTTCCGCCACAAAGACATCCAGGCCATGCACGACCCCACCGAAGAAAACCCCGCCGAGATCAAGGCCAAAGAGTTCAACCTCAGCTACGTCGCCCTCGACGGCAACATCGGCTGCCTCGTCAACGGCGCTGGCCTGGCCATGGCCACCATGGATATCATCAAACTCCAAGGGGGCGAGCCTGCCAACTTCCTCGACGTAGGCGGCGGCGCAACCGAAGAAGCCGTTACCGAAGCCTTCTCCATCATCCTCAGCGACCCACGCTGCCAGGGCGTCCTCGTCAATATCTTCGGCGGCATCATGAAGTGCGACATCATCGCCCAGGGCATCGTCAACGCCGCCAAAGGATATAAAAACCCCGACGGCACCACCGGCTTTAAGGTCCCCCTCGTCGTCCGCCTCGAAGGCACCAACGTCGACGCCGGCCGCAAAATCCTCGAAGAGAGCAAACGAATCGTCCCAACCCTCCAAGCCGCCAAAGACCTCGGCGACGCCGCCCGAAAAGTCTGCGCCGCCGTCAAGTAATCCCACCCCGAAGTGGAATGGCAGGGTGTTTGTCGGTGGTGCAGGCTTCCAGCCTGCACAGCAAGCAGATTCCACCACATAGTCACAGAGGCACAGAGCAGAGCGGGACTGGATAGGAAGCGAAGAATTCAGCCCCTTCTCTTCTTTGTGCCTCGGCAACTCTGTGGCCAACTGCCCCACATTTGACCCACACACAGGCAAGGACTCCCATGCATACCCCACTCAAAGCCACCCTCACCGCCACCATACTCACACTCGCCACGCTCACAGCCTGCACCATCCACACCCCACCACCACCGCCCCTGCCCCAGGCCCAAACCACAACAACCGAAACCCCACGCCAATACCCAGGCATCCACAACGTCGTCGCCTTCCACGAAGGCTTCCTCTCTGGCAGTGTCCCCGAAGGAGACCAAGGCTTCGACTCCCTCGCTCAACTCGGCATCAAAACAATCATCAGCGTCGACGGCGGCACTCCCGACGTACCCGCCGCCACCGCACGCGGCATCAGATACATCCACCTGCCCATCGGGTACAACGGCTTCGACTCCCAACGCGCCCTCGAACTCACACGCGCCACACGCGACGCGCACGCCCAAGGCCCCGTCTACATCCACTGCCACCACGGCAAGCACCGCAGCGCCGCCGCCGCCGCCGTCGTCGCCACAGGCCTCGGCTGGCTCACACCACAGGCCGGCGTCCAAAGAATGAAAGTCTCCGGCACATCACCAGACTACCCAGGCCTCTACGCCTGCGCCGAGAACGCCACCCCAATGACCCCGCAAACACTCAACGCCCTCCCGGGCGACTTCCCCTCCATCGCCCCCACCAGCGGCTTCGTCCAGTCGATGGTCTACATCGACGAGGCCACCGACCACCTCAAAGCCATCGAAAAAGCCGGCTGGACAACCCCCAAAGACCACCCCGACCTCGTCCCCGCCGCCGAGGCCGGCCGCCTCGCCGACCTCTACCGAGCACTCGCCCAGGGCGACCACGCCAAGTCCATGCCCCCCGATTTCGCCGCACACCTCGAAGCCGACAGCAAACTCGCCCAAACACTCGAAGACCTCCTCACCGCCACCAACAAAGACCCCGCCAAACTCTCCGCACAGTTCAAACTCATCACCGCCTCGTGCAAAGACTGCCACGTCAAGCACCGCGACTAGCAAGCACCCCGATCGCTTCAGAACCCCTCCCCTCACGGCACCGCCGGGTCCACCACCGCCCAACCCGTGATCTTCTTGCCCACGCCACCCACCGCCCGGGCAATAAACGAATCCCAGATCGGCATCCCCCTCGGCGTCGCCATGATCGTCGTCGCGCTCCCCGCGCTCCCATCCGTAAAAGCCAACGCCACCAGCGGCCCGTTATTCCCTCCTAGAGCCGTGTACCCATAAATATCCCCACCCCCCGTAAACCCCGCGTTGCCCGACGCATAAAAGTTCCCATACCCAAGCACCGCCCCCGTAACACTGATGTTCCCGTACACATACGCCGTCAACCCCTGCAGCGTTGCCGCCCCGGTGATGTTTAGGTTCCCCGCCATCACACGCAGCTCCGCGCTCGACCCACCCGTCGTCTCCCACACAAACCCGCTCCCCGCCGACAGACTCCCGATCCCCACCGTAACAAGGATCGTGTTCGCCGCACCCGTCGTCCGCGCCCTTACCCGCACATTCGTCTTTCCTGCTGCATTAAACGTGCGGAACCGGTAGGTCCCGCTCCCATCAAGCGTCAACGTCGAGTCGTTGCCCATCGTTACGTTCCCATAGTTCCCCGGCGTCAGCGTCTGCGAGCCGTTGTCGGCAACCGTTACAGCCGTCCCACCAAACACAACCGACCCCGCCGACGGCAACGTATACACACCCGTCCCCGACCTTCCGTGCACCTCCGTCCCCCCGCTCAGCGTCAACGCGCTGCCCCCATACACCACATGGTTGCTCAGCACCAGCGTCCCCGGCACAAGCTGGCACGCCGCAATCACCTCCGTCATTGACTTACCCGGCGACAGCCGTACCCGCGCAACCGCCGCGCTCAGGTTCGGCCCGAGCTGCTCAACCGACCACGCAGACCCATCCCACACCCGAAACCTCACCTGCGACTGGTTCCTACGCACATACGCAACCACAGCCTTCAGCCCATCACTCTGATACGCCACGTCCGCCAACGGCTCAATCCCGTCCGGCCCCACACCCGCCGCCGTCAACGTTACCGAGTTGGCCGTATCCAGCGCCGCCCCATTCCACGGCACCGCGGTTACCTCCCCCGACCCCTGCCCATACACCAGCATCACCTCATCACTGCCAACCTTCGGGCTGCGCACCAGCCGCACAAATGTCGGCCTGCTCGTCAGCACCACCGTCCCCACCACCCCCAACGGCGAGGCCGCCCCCCCCTTGAGCACAATACTTGCACTCTCCCCCACCGCCACCAGCCGATCCCCCGAAGCCCCCTCATACGCCGCCGCGAACGTCTGCCCAACGGCCACAGCAAGCAAGCTGTGCGTGTCCACCGTCGCGCTCCACGCCGACCCATCCCAGACCTTTGACACCACGCTCGCCCCCGATCGCGCCACCGCCCACATCTCACTCGACCCCGCCCTGTCCGCCAGCACAACCCCGTCGATCGGCTCAGTAAACCCCAGCGCCGTCGAACCTGAATCCACCACCGTCCCCCCCGAGAGCTGCTGGTAATACAACGACCCAACCCCCGCCGTGCTCCGGTAAACAATCAGCGCCCTTCCCGAGCCGGCCTCATACCCCACCTTCGCCACGGGCGCGTTGGGGCTGCCCGTGCTACCAATCGCCGTCGCCGCGCTCCACGCCCCGGCCGAGAGCACAAACCTGTTCAGGCTCCCACTGGCGTTGATCCCCAGCAGCACCGCCTCCCCCGCTGCGTTGCCGGCTACGTCGAGCTGCTGATACGCGTCGCTCGTCCCCGTCGCCACCTGTGCGCCAGCCGACCACGCCGAGCCGTCCCACGTCCGGGTGAGCATCGGCCAGGTGATGTCCGTGCTATCCGTATAAAACAACCGCGGGTCCGGCCCGGCTATCGAGCCTGTAACCAGCCCCACCGCAACCGCCCTCGCCGCCTCCCCGTTCTGTGCACGCGCGGTGATCGTCGTTGCGCTGCCAGCATCCACACGCGTCGCCCACATCCGCGTCCCGTTGTTGATCTGCGGATCGTTGGCCGTGTTCCCATCGTTGGAGATCGTCCCGACCCCACCATCCCCATCACGGTCAACGTTGTCGATCATCTCCTTGACGGCCATGTTCGCCGCCGCCTCCGCCGCCCGCTGCGCACGCACCCCCTGCACACGCGCACTCCACATCTGGCTATCCCGCGAGGCCGACAGCACCACCGCCGAAACCACCAACGTCAACACCAGCAACACCACCAGCATCGCCACCAACACGCTCCCGCGCCGGCACGCCCGCCCACTCGCCCCAAAATATTCACCCAACATCCGCACAGCAAAGACCTCCACCCCACACAACCCCCACACCGTTATCGGTCAACCAAACCCCCATATTCACTCCCAAAAACCAACCCCTGACCCCTCCTCAGCCACTTTGCAACTTCGTCACTCTGCCACTCTGCCACTCTGACACTTCGCCCCTTTGTCCATTTGACCATTTCCCCCCACCCTACCCTCCACCATGCTCCGGCGTGTCTCGCTGGCCAACAAGTGCCTCCTGCTCTTCGGCCTGGCCGTCGTCCTCATCATCATCGCGGCTCTCGCCGTCCCCTGGATACGCCTCAACAAACTCGTCGACGACGCCGAACTGCAATCCGCTCGCCAGATGGTCGCCACCTGGGAGGCCTCCGCACGCCTGAGCACCGATCCCGCCCGCGCCGGCACCACGCGCCCATCCTCCCTCACCCCAGGTGAAAAACTCTCCGTCGACGAATCCCGCCTCGTCGTCGTCGACAAAGCCCTCTTGGCCGAACTCCGCGACGCCGACGCACCCATCCGAAACGCCTGGGAGGCACTCGCCGCCGACAACACACGCCGAGACTACTCCCAATCCACCTGGGGCATCACCATCCGCTCCTACACCTTCGCACTGCCCATCCGCGAGGGGGGCCAGCTCCGCGCCGCCATCGTCCTGCACCGCCAGAGCACGCAGGCCGCACGCACGATGCTCATCAGCACCGGCTTCCTCCTCTCGGCCGGCCTTGTCGCCCTCGGCCTGGCCGTGCTCGTCTTCTACCTCATCACCAACAAGCTCATCCTCTCGCCCGTCCGCCAACTCCGCGAGACCGCCGAGCAGGTCCGCTCCGGCAAGCTCGACACCCGCTCACAAATCCAGACCGGCGACGAGTTTGAGGACCTCGCCGAGGCCTTCAACGACATGCTCCAGAACGTCCAGGACAGCCAGCAGCAGCTCCGCACCCTCAACGCCACACTCGACGACAAGCTCACCGAGCTCCAGCAGCGCAACGCCAGCCTCGCCGACGCCGCACGCCTCAAGGGCGAGTTCCTCGCCAGCGTAACGCACGAGCTCCGCACACCCCTCAACAGCATCATCGGCTTTGCCGAGCTCCTCGACGAGCAGGCCCAGCGCGACCCCCCAACGCCCGAAGATTCCGCCCGCCTCATCAAACGCCGACGCTACATCGAGAACATCAACAGCGCAGGCCGCGCGCTCCTGGAACTCATCAACGGCCTCCTCGAGATGGCCCGCGTCGAGGCCGGCAAGGTTCAGCTCAACATCGCCCCCATCAGCCTCCGCGAGGCCTGCGAGACCATGCTTGCGATGATGAAGCCCGCCGCCGACAAACGCTCCGTCGAACTCCGCCCCGATCTCGCCGGCATCGACGAGCTCGGCCCCATCCACACCGACGCCCGCAAACTCCAGCAAATCCTCTACAACCTCATGAGCAACGCCATCAAGTTCACCGCCGACGCCGCCGACGCGCGCGAGGCCCGCATGGCGCAGATGGACCCCGAGGCTGCCGAGAAGCTCTCACGCCAGGCCCACGTAACCCTCCGCGCCGAGCACCTCCCCCCCCGCGGCGCCGAGGGCCCCGAGGCCGCCGATCGCGTCCGCATCAGCGTCCTGGACACCGGCCCGGGCATCGCACCCGAAGACCAGCAACGCATCTTCGAGAAGTTCACACAACTCGACGGCGGCCTCGGCCGCAAACACGCCGGCACAGGCCTGGGCCTCTCCATCGTCAAAGAACTCACCTCCCTGCTCCAAGGCGAAATCCTCGTCCAAAGCACCCTCGGCCAGGGCAGCATCTTTAGCCTCATCCTCCCCATCACCCCCGACCACGCCCGCACCAACGAAAACAAACTCGAACAATCCCTCCGCGGCGCACTACAAGGCTCCAAAGCCTAACCAATCTCGCAAATCGTCTCTCCTCAGAACCCCTCCCCCAGTATGTTCTAGCGGGGAGGGGCAGGAGTGGGGTCAGCTTAAGCAGAAAACCAACCAAAAGAGGTTCGCGAAGGGAGCGGAGGTTGGCGGAGGGACGCGGAGTCAAGGCCATAGAGTGCTTGGCTGCCAACCAAATCTCCACCAAAGCCGCCCGCAAACTACCTTTCTTTACCACTCTGCAACTTTGCCACTTTGCCACTTTGCCACTTTGTAACTCTGCACCTGCCCCCTCTGCACCTCCGTCCTCTGAGTCATCCCCCCGGCCAGCGCTCGGCTCGGGGAGCCGACCTACCCCGCTAACCTACCCCATGCACGACCACCCCGGTCATGTCGATGCCTCCATCTACCTCCACCCCCAGACCCTCGCACGACTGGGCACACTCGAGCTCCGCGCCAAAATGATCGTCGAGGGCGTCATGTCCGGCCAGCACCGCTCACCCTACAAAGGCTCCAGCGTCGAGTTCGCACAACACCGCCCATACTCCCCCGGCGACGACATCCGACGCCTGGACTGGAAAGTCTTCGCACGCACCGACAAACTCCAGGTCAAACAGCAGCAACAAGAAACCAACCTCGACCTCATCCTCCTCGTCGATGCCTCAGGCTCCATGCGCTTCGGCTCGCGCTCCTTCGCCCAGGCCTCCGGCGTCGGCGTCGCTGCCGCACCCGACGGCCGCGCCAACTGGTCCAAGTACGACCACGCCACCGCCGTCGCCGCCGCCATCGCATACATCTCCCTCCAGCAAGGCGACCGCGTCGGCGTCGGGGTCTTTGCCGACCACCTCCTCAACTGGCAGCGCCCCAACTCCGCACCGGGCACCTGGCGACGCATCGTCAGTGTCCTGGCCACCAGCCCCATCGACAAGCCCACCTCCCTCACACGCTGCATCGAACAAGCCCTCGTGCAAATCCCACACAAAGGGATCGTCGTCCTCGTCAGCGACATGCTCAGCGACCCCGCCGACCTCCGCACCGCACTCGCACGCATCCGCTTCCGCGGCCACGACGCCCTCCTCGTCCGCATCACCGACCAACGTGAACGCGACTTTGACATGCAAGACGAACTCACCCTCCAAGGCCTCGAAGGTGAAGGGGATATCAAGGTCGATCCACGCCTCATACGCGACGCCTACCTCGCAGCCCTGGCCGAGCACGAGCGCCAGGTCGATAGCGCCGTCAAGGGCGCGGGCCTGGACATCCTCTCACTAAGCACCCACGACTGGCTCGGCCCACCCCTAGCCGGCTTCCTCGCCGCACGCCAAGCGCGCCTGAAGCGCACCACCTGATCGGGCCGATAAACGCCAAGGCTTATTCCCACCCGCCACCAGCAAGGACCCACACCCATGGAACTCTACATCGACACGGCCAACCTCGACGAGATCAAAGAGGCCGCAGCCCTCGGCGTCCTCGACGGCGTAACCACCAACCCCTCCCTCATCGCCAAAGAAAAGGGCGTCAAGTACCACGACAGGCTCAAAGAAATCTGCGAAGTCGTCAAAGGCCCCGTCTCCGGCGAGGTCATCAGCACCGAATACGCCGGCATGCTCACCGAGGCCGAGCAACTCATCAAGATCGCCCCCAACATCGTCGTCAAACTCCCCACCACCGTCGACGGCCTCAAAGCGTGCAAGCACCTCTCAGGCCGGGGCATCAAGACCAACATGACCCTCGTCTTCCAACCCCTCCAGGCCCTCATGGTCGCCAAGGCCGGCGCCTTCCTCGTCAGCCCCTTCATCGGCCGACTCGACGACGCCGCCGAGGACGGCATCGAACTGATCCACAAAATCCGCGCCATCTACGACACCTACGGCTTCAAAACCAAAGTCCTCGCCGCCAGCATCCGCCACAACAAACACATGGTCGACTGCGCCCTCGCAGGCAGCGACGTCGCCACCGTACCCATGAGCGTCATCAAAGCGATGCTCAACCACCCCCTGACCGACACCGGCATCAAAAAGTTCCTCGAAGACTACAAAAAAGCATTCCCCGGCTAATCTGCTTCCTTCAGAACCCCTCCCCCGAGGGGAGGGGCAGGGGTGGGGTTCGCGCTCTTCGTGCATTTCCCCAATCGTCTCACCTGCCAATCAACCCCCACCCCCAATCCCCCACTGGCGCGCCCCCGCCGCACCATCAATGCGGACGCCCTCCCTATCATCGCCGCGATGCTCCAAACCACCCACGTCAAGGCGGACCTTGTTGGCGGCGTGCCCGTGGCCCTGCTGACAACCGAGAAGGTCGGCGAGTACGAGGCCCACGCCATCGAGGTCGACCTGCTCGGGCTCGGGCAATCGCACAGGCACCGTTACGCCGTAGATTTTTCGCAGGTGCGGATACTCTCATCAGTCGGCATCGGGCTGCTGATCAAACTGACCAAGGCCGCCACCGTCGGCAAAGGCAAGGTCGTCTTCTTTGGCATGGACAAAAACCTACTCGACCTGCTGGCGATCACCAGGCTAGACAAGGGGATGAGCCTCAGCAAGTCGCAGGCCGATGCCGTCAAGGTCCTCCAAGAGGTTTGATTGACCATGCCCGAGCCTCCATCAATCGGCGACCCAACCCCCGGCGTCCCCGGGCTGCTCGTGCTCCTCTCCGGCTCGGGCCGAACGCTCGTGAACCTGGCGCAGGCAATAGCCCAGGCCCATCTGCGGGCACGCATCGCAGGCGTCATCGCCAGCCGGGTGTGCGCGGGGTGTGATCGTGCACGTGAGTTGGGTATCCAGCCGCTGGTTCTGCCAGGCGTGATCCCCGGCAATGACTTGGCCCAAGCGGCAGGTTCTGCGGGGGCTTCGCTGATCGTGCTTGCAGGATACTTACAGCGTGTGGATGTACCGGCAAACTTCGCCGGGCGTGTAGTCAACATCCATCCAGCGCTGCTGCCGAGTTTCGGCGGCAAAGGGATGTACGGCGACCACGTCCACCGCGCCGTCCTGTCGGCGGGTTGCAAAGTCTCAGGGTGCACAGTGCACCTCGTCGATGCAGAGTACGACCGCGGGCCAATCGTCGCGCAGCGCGCGTGCGAGGTGTTCGACAACGACACGCCAGCGTCGCTCGCCGCACGCGTCTTTGCACTCGAATGCGAGGCATACCCCGCCGCGATCTCGCTGCTGCTCAGCGGGTGTGCGCGTGTAGTCGGCCAGCGCGTCCTTGCTGGAGCACCAGCATGAGGGCATTGCTCCTGCTGCTCCTCTGCGTGGCGATGGGAATACCAGCCTACGGCCAGGCCCCCGGCGGCGCGGGTGATGCCGTGCCCAGCGTGCTGGCCGAGGGCGACGCCCTGCGCGTGGCGTGGGAGCAGGCGTACGCCAACAAGGACTACGCCCGCGCGGCCGAGCTGCTCGATCGCCTCTGCCGGGGCAGCGCCCCGACGCCCGTGGACCGCTACAACCTGGCCTGCCTCCTTGCAAAGTTGGGCAAAAAAGCCGAGGCCGAGCGTGCCCTACGCGACGCACTCGGCGCAGGCTTTGGCGACTTCGATCTGCTGGTACAAGACCCCGACCTAACCTTGCTGCGGCAGACGCCAACGTACCAAGCGGTGCTCGAAGGTTGGGCAGAGTTGCAGGACGCAACCATCGACGGCCGCCTGGCCGCCCTAGAAAAGGGCAAGCCAGGCAAGCACCGCATATCAAAGTTAGCCGATCTACGCATCGCCCTTGTCAGTGCAACAAGCGCAAAAGGTCTGGCCGAGGCGGAGGTCGAACTCCGCCGATCGGCAAAGTTGTGGAGTGCGTGGGTCGGTGTAGATGATGGTGACGCACAGAAGGCCAGGCCGCCGCCGTGGGTCCTGCTCTGGCTCCCCGACGAGCGTGATTTCCGCTCCTGGTCGGCCCAAATGTTCGGGCCCAAGGCCGCGAACATCGGCGGCCTCTACACCCGCGATGATCTTCGCCTGGTCGCACGCGACACAGGCCCAACGCTCCGCCACGAATATTGGCACGTCCTGCACCACCGTGATATGAGCAGGCGCAATCAGCAGCACGCCCTCTGGGTGCAGGAGGGGTTGTGCTCGCTGATCGAGGATGTCGACCCCGGCACGCCCCCGGCCAATGGTGGCGAACCCGTGGCTACGCCCGCCCTGTCCTGGCGAACAAACATGGCCAGGCGCATGGCCGAGTCTGGCACGCTCGCAAAACTCGGCGACATCATGGCCATGGACCCCAAGCGGTTCATGGGCAGCGGCTCACTGGGCCGCTACGCCCAGGCACGCGCCTTCTTCCTCTACCTGCATCAGCAGGGCAAACTCCCGGCGTGGTACGCCCAGTATGTCCACACATACCCACAGGACCCCACAGGCGTGCACGCAACCGAGCTTGTTCTCGGCAAGCCGATCGCCCAGGTCGATCGTGACTTTCGTCTCTGGCTACGCAGTCTTCCGGTCGTCGGCGAGGCGGGCATGGAAGAGGTAGCACTCCCCTTCGATATCGACGATGGTGTCGGCGAGGGTGTCGTGATCCTCCCGCTCCCGCTGGAAAAATCCCTGGCACTCGGCGTCACAGCGGGGGACCTGATCGTCGCCGCCAACGGCATACCCGTACGCGACCGGCACGACCTCGCCGGCCTCCTGCGGGGAAAAAACAGTGGAGACTCAATCACGCTCACCCTCCGCTTCCGCGGGCGAGACCGCGATCGCGTCTTCAAGGTCAGTGCGGTGCGCTAACAGCGTGCACTCATTGGAGCAAACCAGCACAAACCTACGGACGCACAAAAGGATTGCCGACCCTCTCATCGCCAACCGTCGTGCTCGGCCCGTGCCCAGGATAGAGTACCGTCCCCGACGGCAGTTCGTAAATCCGCGTGCGGATCGACTCGATAAGCGTCGGCATATCGCCCCCCGGCAGATCTGTTCGCCCGATGGAGTCCTTGAAAATCGTGTCCCCCGAGATGGCCATCCCCGCCCCAGGGTTGTGCAGCGCAATACCCCCCGGCGAGTGCCCGGGCAGATGGATCACCGCAAACTCATGCGTGCCAAGCGTGAGCCTGTCGCCGTGCGCAAGCAGCACATCCGCCGGCGGCGTCGTGGTGGGCTGGCCAAAGTCCTCCGAGAGGTTCAAGACCGGGTCGGTCAGCCACTCGCGTTCATCAGCGTGGATGAAGAGTTTGGGCCTCGGCTGCAAGGCAGCCAGCACCTCGCGCACGCCGTGGATGTGGTCGATGTGCGCGTGCGTAAGAATCAGTTTGTCCACAACAAGTGCATTGCGACGGATAAAGTCGATGATTGGCCCAGGCCCAAACCCCGCATCGATCAGCCAGGCGTGCACCTCCCCCTCCGGCCACAGCAGGTAGCAGTTGGTAGCAAAGGGGCCGAGCGTGAACGTCTTGATGTTGAGCCTGCTCATGCCTTGCCCCCGGTCGCCGCACCCTCCTGAGCACCCTTGGACTGCCCTGGCTCGGTGCGCCAGAGATACACCGCCAGTATCGCAATCCCGATCAGCAAGAACAAGTCGGCAACATTCGAAACATACGGCCAAACCTCCCGCCCCCCCCAAGGCATCGAGATCCCCCACGGCCAGCGCACGCCCGGCAGCGGGTGCAGAAAGTCGCGCACACACCCGAAGGTCAGCCGATCATACAGGTTCCCCAGCCCCCCCGCGATCAGCAGCCCAATACCGATGTGCGCGGCGTGGTCCCCCCTACGCGTAACCCTCGTAAAAAGCACCATCCCACCGACAAGCGCCAAGCCCGTAAAAACCATAAAAAAAACCCGCTTGCCCGGCCCGATCCCAAAGACCGCGCCAGGGTTGAGCACAAGGGTGAAGTCCAGAACATTTGGGATTACCTGCCGGCTCGTGTGCGGCGGTATGAGACGCTGGATCGCACCCGGCGACTCCTCACGCGAGATCGTCAACACCTCCTGCCGATCAATCGCGACAGGGAACCCGGCAACATTGGCAAAGGCCCACTGCTTGCTCGCAAGGTCGATCCACAGCCCCAAGACGACTACAACCGTGAGCAGCACCCAAGCCCTCAGCGAGCGACCGGCCCGCTCAGCCGAAATCGCGTGCTGCGTGGGCGATGGTGCTGCCAGCGTGTCGGGGGTGATGGTTGGTGTAGGAGTTGCCATCATCGCCTTTGTGCGTCTGTGCTCGATGCGCGTCTATGCGCACACGCAGGCTTAGTCCCCACTGGCCGCGCTGGCACGTGCGGACTCCGCCCCACTACCACGCGGCACGGCGAACTGCTTCTTCTCCAGTTCGCGTGCCGCCTCGATAGAGTAACGCGTCCACGGAAGCTCTTCCAGACGCTCCTTGCTGATCGGCTTGCCGGTTTTTTGGCACAAACCGAAACTGGCGTTGTCAATGCGGGCCAGCGCGTCGTCGATCTCACGGATGAGGTTGCGGTCAACCTCCGCAATATCCAGCGACAGGGCCTGCTCGTACGCGTCCGAACCCTGCTCAGCAGCGTGCTGGGGCGTGTGCGAGAGTGAGCCGGAGTTATCCTTGAGGACCTGCCCCTCCATCGTGTTGATATCGCCCACAAGCTCGCCTCGCTTGCGGATCAGGATGGCCCGGTAGTGGTCCAACTCCTTTCGGCTCAGGTTGGTCTTCCCTTCCAGGCTCGTCAGGTCGCTGCCGGTCTGTACAACTTTCGGTGCATTCGGCCCGCTGACGATCAGAGGCTTCCACTTTTTGCCCGGGCCCAGCAGAGGGCCGCCGAAGTTGGGAATCTCAATCGGCTTCTTGCCAGGCTTGCCCGGCGGGGCGATCGGCTTCTTCACCTCGACGGGCTTATCGATGACGTTGATCCCCTTGGGCTTGGCCTTGGCGTCCAGCGGTGCCTTCACCGCAGGGGCGGGCTTGGCCGCCACCTTGGCGGGAACCTTCGCCGCGGGCTTCGGCGCGGGCTTGAGCGGTTTTTTGCTCGGCTTTGCCCTGCCGCTGGTTGCTGGCTTCTTGGCGGGTGCTTTGTTGATCGGTGCTTTCTTGGCCGGGGGTTTGGCCTTGGACTTCTGACCCTGCGCGGGCTTCTTCGCCGGCGCGGGCTTCTTGGAGGCGGGCTTGCTTCGTGCGGCGGCTTTGGACGGCTTGGCTTTGGCCATGGCTCAAGACTCCGGCGGGGGTGCGTGGCCGGGCATTGCCCGGTAGGCGGCAACCATAGGCCCAGCCGGCCGGCGCTCGGGTGTATGCGTTCATTAGAAGATAGAAACAACCCCAAAAACAACGGCAAGGGCCACCAGCACCAACGCAAGGCCCGTAGCCCCCTTGATCCAACGCACCGTCCGGTCAATCGGCAGGCGATCCTGCGGCTGGCCAACCAGGCTTCGCAGCCGGGCAACCCGCGAGTCGATCGACCCGTGCCGGAACCCGAAACTTCCCCGCGGTATCCCGTTGAGGCTCGCAACGCTCAGCAACGCACCCGCCATGCCCAGCGCGCCCTGCTCTGTGATCGTGCCCCGGGCCTCAGCTGCTTGCGGTTGCTCGGCCCACTCATCCGGCGTCGCCGAGAGGTGCTTAGCAGCAAACGCATCCGCCTGCCACTCAAACCGCCGGCTGACAAACCCAAACACAAACAGCGCGACAAGCAGCGAGCAGACAGACACAAGCAGTTCCAACCCCTCCCACCCCGAACCACCCACCACCGCCCGCGCGGCGTTGAGAGCAATCTGCACCCCCAACGCCGATAGCGCACTCGCAGCCATCGTCGCGCCGATAAGCCACGGGATGTGCCAAAGACGCACGTGCCCCACCTCATGCGCCATCACACCCTCAACATGCCTGGGCGCGAGCCTTTCCAGCAGCGCGTCCGTCAGCAGGATGTACCTCGCCCACCCAACAACACCCAGCACCGCACCGTTGACAACACCCCCCCCTGTGCGCCAGATCAATATCCCCGCCACACGCACCCGGTGCGTGCGGGCCAGCGTCAGCATCCGCTCAGCAAGCGGGCCATCCGTAAGCGGCACAGTCTGCCAGAGCCTGCGCATGATCCCCGGCGTCAGCAGCAACACTCCGACCACCCCGAGCAGTTGTGCCCCCAGCATCACACCCTGCACCCCACCCTCACCCTCACTTGCAAGCCACCGCCCCAGCCCTGCCAGCACGCCACCCCGCCCCGATTCCCACGCCCCCGCCGCGGCACTGCGCAGCAGGTGCAGCAACTGCCCCCATCCCCACAGCAGCAGCATCGGAATCAGCACCAGCAGCATCTGGTGCCGTGTGTGCATCCACACCGTGGCCAGACGCGAAGGAATCGGATACACCGGCGAGCCATCTTCAAGTTGACGAAAAAGCACCGCCTCCCTCAGCCGCCGCTCGATCGGGTACATCGCCCACCAGCAGCCCAACATCAGCACCAACAGCGGCGTCAACGCGAGGACCGGATCAAGCAGGGGCAACCCACCCGTCAGCGAGCCGATCGCCTCCAGCCACCCAAGGCTCACGATCGCGTACCCAGTAGTCAGCGTCCCGGCGACCCGGGCAACGTTGGCCGTGCGGTCCAGCCCGGTGATCGACGCGAGCGAACCCGTCTTGACGATCGCCCAGTCAGCCAAAACCGCCCGCACCCAGACAAGCAAAAAAAGCCCTGCGTGCATCCCCAGCACAACCCCCGCGCACCCCACCGCTGAAACCCTTCCCGCACCCGCCCCACCCGATTGACCATCGTGCAAGAAGAGCGAAGCAAACGCGGCGATGAGGCAGAGTTGCAGCACAGCGTCCAGTCGCGCTACCGCGCGACAATCTCCCCAAGGTCGATGCACACCCCCGTCGGCAGCAGAAGGTCCGCGTTCAGCACGCCCTCCTTCACCGGCGTAAAGATCAGGCACGCACGCCCAAAGCGTGCCGCATACTCCGCGTCCCCCGGGCTAGGCCCGGCATACTTGCGGTTACGCACCTCCTGGGCATGAAAGTGGTAGTGCGCAATCGCAAAAGTGCTCCCCTTGATCATCTCATCGCTCGCTATAAATCGTTTGTCGCCGGTCCGCTGCGACCCACGCGGCGGGAACAACTTAAACTCCCACTCCCCCGCCTGGCCGCTCTGCTCGCCACCCTGCGCCTGCACGATCCCCCCCAACTCCGTAGATTGATCCGCCATATCGCGCCGCGCCTGCTGCCAAAGGGCTTCTGCTGAGCCTACGCCCTGGAGCGCGTCGTCAACAACCAGGATCAGCAGCAGGTCTCCCCAGACGAGTTTCTTCTGCTGGTCGTTGAAACTCTCGTTGCCGGCCATCTGATCGGCACCCTCCGGTTCGCGTGTGTGAAACTTGCGTTTGCCCAGACGACCCTTGATCTGGGCGACCAGGTCCTGCCGAGAGGCCCTGAGCCACTCCGGGTGATTCTGCTGCGCCCACCGTGCGGCCTCGGCATGACGCAGCGCCCACCCCGTCCGCGCCTCGGCCGAGATCACCCCGATCGCCCCGGCCGTCTGCGTCCACCACGCACCCCCAGCGGCCTCTTTTCTCATCAGCCCAACCCACGCGAGCTGCTCACTCGTTACCGGCACAGCCCCCAGCACGCGCACGGCCTCTTGCAACTCACCCGCCAAGCCCTGTGCGGCAAAGGATGGGTCAGACGCGATCGCCACACGCTTGCTCCCATCACGGTCCAGCCTGGTCAGCAAATCCCACGCGGCGGCACGCTCCCGCTCCTGACGCTCCAGCGCACGCCCCTTGCCCACCGGCTCGCGTGCAAACTGTGCAAACGCGATCTCCACAAGCGACTTGCCCGGGTTCAACGCCAGCAGCGTTACCGCCTCGACCCGTTCGTTGTCCGGTATCACGCTCTGCTGCCGCGCCAGCGCACGCACGAGCGCAGCAGACAGGTCCTGCCAACCTCTTTGCACAATAATCTCGCACGCACGCCGGACCACCGCATAGTCAGGCTCAACAGGCAGAAAAAGCATCAGCAATGTCCGCGTGTCAGCTCCCTCGGCGTCCGTCGGGTCCTCCGCCAATAACTCCAACGCGCGTATGCGCGCCGGGGCACCGACCGAGGCTCGCCACAGGATGTCCTTGGTCGCCTCACGTCGCGCGGCGGGCGTCCCCTTGCTCTCATCCCAAACACGATCAACAAGCGCCCGCTGCTCCTTCATATCCAACGGCGTAACGCTGCTGCCCGGCTTGGAGTTCTCCTTCAACGCCGCGGCAGGGTCCGTCGCCTGTCGCTCGCCCCTCCCCCCCGAGCAACCCACTGACAGCATCGCCGTCAGCAAGGCCGACAAGAGCGTGAAAACAAGCCAAGCCCGGTGCGTGCAGACTGGTCCATTGTGTGCGGTCATTGGGTGATCCTATCATCCCCACACGTATACACCGCAGGCAAGCTCATGACCACACCCCTGACAACCCCGGCCGCCAAACCTGCCACACCCAAGCCCCCGGCACCCGGCGCCCCAGTCCGCGAACGCGTCGAGTTCGTCCTCGCCCTCATCCGCCCCGCAGTCCAGGCCGACGGGGGCGACATCGAACTAGCCGATGTAACCGACACCGGCACAGTCCGCATCCGCCTCCACGGCGCATGCGTCGGATGCCCATCCAGCCTCGTTACGCTCAAAATGGGCATCGAGCGGAACCTCCGCGACCATGTCCCCGAAGTCAAAGTCGTCCAAGCCGTCGAGGACTGATAAAGATCGCCGATGTCCTGTGCCAGAACCCATCCCCCGACGGAAGGTGGCACGGGTGGGGTTGGCCAACTCAGAAAATAGAGTATCAACCCTCGGTTGAGGCCCCCTGGTGCAGATTCTGCCCAGACCAAATCCAAACACCGCCCCACTCTTTGCAAAGAAACGCGGCAATGCCCAAACTTCCCTCGCACCCGGCCACTTTGGTGGTATATTGATGGTCCCGGCGGCGGTCCGCCAGCCGGTCACTTTGCCCACCGGCACCACCAACGCCGGCACGGGGACAGGAGGTTGCCATGCTGGTCATCACAAGACGCGAAGGGGAAGAGGTCGTCATCGGAGACCCGCGCAACCCCATCGGCGTTGTCCGCATCGCTTCCATCCGCGGCGACCGCGTGCGCATCGCCTTTGATTTCCCGCGACACGTCCAGGTGCACCGCAAAGAAGTGGCCGAGGAAATCAAAACCGAGCCCGCGCCCCAAGGCGTGCTCGCCAAACTCCCGGCACTCAAAATCGATCCACATGCCGAGGAACCACCGGCCGCGGCTGAGGGGACTTGACAGCGTCAGCCCCACGCAAGGCCGGCTTGAAGCCCACCCCACCCTTATCCGCCCGCCCCTCCGATACAACTACAGCCCAAGCGTGTTGATCCCGCAGTCGACGTAGATCGTCTCACCCGTCACCCCGCTGGAGAGGTCGCTGGCCAGGTACACCGCCGTGCGCCCAACGTCGCCGCCCTCGACATTCCGCCGCAGCGGCGCGTGCTCGGCTACATAGGTCGTAATCTCCTCCACGCCCCCCACCGCCGAGCTTGCCAACGTCCGCAGATACCCACCGCTAATCGAGTTGACACGGATTTTCTCAGGCCCAAGTTCCCACGCCAGGTACCGTGCCGAGCACTCCAGCGCGGCCTTCGCCACGCCCATCACGTTGTACCCCGGCACAACCTTCTCCGCCCCGTAGTAACTCATGCACATGATGCTCCCCCCGCCCGACCGCGCCATGATCGGCCTCGCCCGCCGGGCCAGCCCCACGAGCGTGTATGCCGAGATATCAATCGCCGACAGATACGCCGCACGGGGCGTCTCGTGGAACTTCCCCTTCGCCAGCCACTGCCGATCCGCAAACGCGATCGAGTGCACCAAAATGTCCAGCCGATCAAACCTGCCCTCAAATGCCGTGAACGCCGAGTCGATCTCCTCATCCTTGCCCGCATCCAGCGGGGCCATCCACGGCTCCTTGATCCCCAACGCATCAACAGCCCGGCGTGTCCGCAGCGCGTTCTTCTCCCCAGGCAGGTGCGTAAACGCCAGGCTCGCACCGTGCGCAAGCAGCGACTCGGCAATAAACCAGGCATAGGAACGCTCGTTGGCGATCCCCACAATCAAAGCCATCTTCCCGGCAAGCAGTTGCGTCATGCCGCAGGATAGTTGCCCACCGCTCGGCGGGCAATCGACCTACTAAACTCATCCCATGCCCACCGACCTCAACGCGCTGACGCTGGCGGAACTCTACAAAGAGCTCAACGCCCAGGGCCTGGCCACCCGCCTGCTCGAACTCGCCCGCGAAGAAGACCTCGGCAGTTTCAACTGGGAAACCGCCGATGTAACAAGCACTTGCTTCGTCGACGACTGGCTCCGCGGCGAGGGAAAGATCGTCGCCCGCGAGCCCGGCACCGTCGCGGGCCTCGCCTGCCTGGACGAAATCCTCAACCTCTACCGCGCCGATGTCGATGCCTTCATCAAAGTCCCCGACGGGCAAACAGTCCAGCCCGGGCAGACCATCGCCACGCTCAGAGGCAAACTCCGCCCCATGCTCATGGCCGAACGCACGATCCTCAACATCCTCGGCCGGCTCAGCGGCGTCGCAACAACAACCGCCGCGTTCGTCGCCGAGGCCGCCAAAGGTGGCCACGCCAAGGTGTACGACACACGCAAAACCACCCCCGGACTGCGCATGCTGGAGAAGTACGCCGTGCGCTGTGGCGGCGGGTTCTGCCACCGCCTGGGGCTCTTTGACGCCGTGCTCATCAAAGACAACCACCTAGCCGTTATGAAAGACCGCGGCGCGGCCGGAGACCTGGCAACACTCGTCCGCAACGCCGTCAGCCAAGCCCGGCTAGAAGCCCCGCGCGAAGGGCTCCGCTTCGTCATGCTCGAAGTCGATTCCATCGATCAGATGCGCCAAGTCATCGAGGGCAACGCCGTCGGCCCCGGCGATAACCAAGCCGGCATCCTCCTGCTGGACAACATGAGCACCGATCAACTCAAAGCCTGCGTCCAACTCCGCGACCAGAGCAAGGCCCGCGTCGAACTCGAAGCCAGCGGCGGCGTGCGTCTAGAGACCATCGCCGCCATCAGCAGCACGGGCGTGGACCGCATCAGCGCCGGCGCACTGACGCGCGGTGCACTCACCCTAGATATTGGCCTGGATTTCTAGCAGGCCTTCGCTTTTAGAAAGTGCTTTTTACCGGTGGCACGGGCTTCCAGCCCGTGCTCTGTATTCCTGCACCACCTGACTCAACCCGCGCACAGGCCGTTCAGCCCACAACTACACAATCCAGCGTCCTTGCATACTGTCTCCCCCACGACAGGAGCCTCCAGCAAATGAGTCACCGCACGTTGCACATCCTCTTCGCCTGCCTGCTAGCCATCGCCCCAGCAGGGGCATCGGCGGCGGGCCAGCCCGCACCCACCACCGCACCAAGCACCGTACCCGCCCTCGCACCCGTCCGTGCTGTCGTCTCCATACCACCACTCCGCGGCCTCATCGAACCCCTCCTACCCCCCGGCAGCACCATCGATGTCCTCATCCCACCCGGCACCAGCGAGCACGGGTATGAAATCCCACCAGCACGCCTGGCAACACTCCTCCAAGCCGACCTCGTCGTAACCATCGGCCTCGGCCTCGAGCCGCAGGTCGATAAGTTCCTCAACGATTCCCCACGCCCCGACCGCCGCCAGGTCGTCTTCGCCAAGGTCATGAAACTCGACGACCCCACCGGGCACCAGCACCACGACCACGCCGAGGGCCACGAGTGCACCCACGGCGTAGAGGGCAGCGACCCACACCTCTGGCTCGACCCACTCGCCGCCATCTCCCTCGTCAACGAGGTCGCCAATCAACTCGCCGCCCTCCGACCACGCGACGGAATCCCCCCGGCCGAGCACCCGGTGCGCATCGCCGCCCACGCCCAGATGCAAAAGTTAGAAGAGCTTGACGAAACCTACAAACGCACCCTCGCCGCAGCACCAAACCGCACGATCATCGTCGCCCACGACGCCTTCGGCTACCTCTGCGCCCGCTACCACCTCCAGGCCCTGGCAATCAAAGGCCTCACCGCTCAAGAGCCAAAGCCGGCCGACCTCGCCCGCGCGATCCAGGCCATACGCGAACAAAAACTCCGCACGGTCTTTGTCGAGCCCCAAATCTCACCGCGTGCAAGTCAGCGCGTGGCCGAGGCAACCGGCGCAGACATCGCCGTCCTCGATCCGCTCGGCTCCGGTGATTACTTTGCCATGATGTCGGCAAACCTCGCCGAGCTCCGCAAGGCCCTCGTGCCCACCCCTTCCACACCACCACCCGCCCCAACACCTTCACCCAACCCCTAAGCACCCGACAATCTTGCACCCCGCCACAGGCCCGCCGTGAAAGCAACCGGCCACATGGTTAGGATCGCCGCGTGCCCACAACCCCACCAGCACCCCCCACACCAACCGGCCGCGCTCGCACAGGCCCACACCCGCGCAACGCCCGCGCCTCGGCCATAGCCATCCTCCTCTGCGCAGGCCTCGCTTGCGCACAACCAGTCCTTGACCCCGGCAACCGCGCCACGCCAGGCCCTCAAGACCCCTCATCAACCGGCACCCCATCCGACGCCGGGCAAGACTTCGCCGGCCTCCAACTCGACCTCCCCCCACAAACCGGCGGCATCACCATCCGGTCCCGCAAGGCCTTCACCTGGACCGTCGTCGGCACCAGCAACGCCCCAACGCACCGCCTCCTCCTCGTCGGCGACGTCGTTATCACCATCGGCGCCACACAACTCCACGCCGCACGCGCCACCGCATGGATCGAACGCCTCGAAACCACCAGCAACAACGAACGCCACCAGATCGCCGTCTACTTCGACCGCGTCGGCAACCCCACCGCCAGCCCCGGCAGCTCCGCCTCGGGCGACCGCCTCCTGATCACCGCCGTCATCGACGGCCCGCTCGCACTCACAACCGATGCACCCCCCGTCCCCAACCCGCCCGCCACCGACCCCTTCCTCATCGAAAGCCACGCCCGCCTCGCCCGCTACCTCGACGCACTCCAAAACCCAGGCCAGCAGCAGCCCATCCCACCACCGACCAAAGCGCCGCCATCATCAGGCCCAGTCTACCAGCCAGGGTTCACCAGGCCCTTCGAGCCAGGCTCACCCCTCGGCCCCGACGGCCCACGCACGATCCCCACCACCGGGCCAAAGAACGCCACCGACCCCGCCGGCGGCCTCCTCGGCGACCAACGCCTCTTCTCCCCCCAAGGCCTCGTCGCCATCGCCGCAGGCGACCCCAGCGTGCAGCAAACACCCGAAGAAAACATCATCGTCATCACCGGCGGCGTCGCGATCCAGTATTCCGAGCCGCTCCGCGAGCGTTCACTCCAGCTCACGGCCCAGCGTGCCGTCATCTTCCTCGACCCCGGCGAACTGCAGGACACCGCACGCCTCTTCGCCCAAAAAATCCGCGGCATCTACCTCGAAGGGGACGTCGTCGCCAGCGACGGCCGCTTCACCCTCCGCGCGCCCCAGGTCTTCTACGACGTCAAGGCAAACACCGCCACCATGGTCGATGCCGTCTTCTGGACCTACGACGAACGCCGAGGCCTCCCCCTCTACGTCCGCGCTCAAGCCATCCGCCAGACCGCACGTAACCGCATCGAGGCCAAAAACGTACAGATCGCCGCCTCCGCCTTCTTTGACCCCCAACTCGCTCTGGCCGCCAAATCCATCACCATCACACGCGAACAACGCGACGAGGCCCTCGGCGGCGGCCAACGCGTCATGGTCTCCGGCACCGACATGGTCCCCAAACTCGCAGGCCTCCCCTTCTTCTACATCCCCAGCTACACCGGCGACATCGAACGCTTCCCACTCCGCGATATACGCTTCTCAGGCAGCAACTCCGCAGGCGTCGGCGTCCAAACTCGCTGGGACCTCTTCGGCCTCACAGGCCTGGCAGCACCCCAAGCCGTAGACCTCGACCTCCTGCTCGACTACTCCGCCAAACGCAGGGCCGGCCTCGGCCTCGACAGCGCCTGGACAACACTGGACCAGAAAGGCTCCTTCTTCACCTACTTCGCACCCAGCGACGGCGGCACCGACATCCTCCAGCCCGGCGTACGCATCGATCAGAACAACACCTCCCGAGGCATGACTCTCCTCGAGCACCGCCTCGACCTCGACCCCGCCTGGCGACTCACCCTCGAAGGCAACTACATCAGCGACGAAACCTTCGTCGCCGCCTACGACCCCGAGCTCGCCAGAACCCGCCGTGAGTTCGCCTCCAGCATCAACCTGGCCAACCTCAGCGACAACGCCGCCTTCAACCTCCAGGTCCGCGGCACCTTCAACGACTTCCAGTCCAACGAGTTCGCACTCCAGAGCCAGGGATACACCGTCAAAAAAACCCCCGAAATCAGGTACCAACGCGTCGCCGACGACCTCCTCAGCGACAACCCAGGCCTGCTGACGTGGACCCACGAATACAGCGTCGCACAGCTCCAGTACCAGTTCAACAAGTCCACCGCCTCCCAGATTGGCTTCAACACCGCCGCACTCTCCCAACGCGCTTTCGGCCTCAACCCCAACCAGACCTTCGCCCAGCGCCTCACCGCCGAGGGACTCACCGACGACAGCGTCGTACGTGCTGACACCCGACAGCAACTCTCCATGAACCTCCAGGAAGGTCCCGTCAAAATCACCCCCTTCGTCGTCGCCAGGGCTACCTACTACGACGACAAGTTTGCCACCCTCGCCGACGAGAACAACGACGAACGCACACGCCTCTGGGGCTCCACAGGCCTCAAGCTCGACACCTCCATGCAGCGCGTCTACTCCGACGCACAGTCAGACTTCCTCGATGTCAACGGCCTCCGACACATCATCAACCCCTCCGTCACCGCATGGTCCGCTGGCTCCAACCGCAACAGCAAATCCCTGCCCGTCTACGACCCCGACGTCGATGACCTCAGCGTCGGCAACTCCATCGCCCTCCAACTCGACCAGACCCTCCAGACCAAACGCGGCCGCGCACGCACCCAAACCACCAACCCCGACGCACCCGCTAGCACAGGCCACATCGCCGACTTCCTCAAACTCAACGCCACCGCCGTCTTCACCAGCGCAGACAAAGACACCAAAGCCCCCATCGGCCGCTACTACGACGCCCGCCCCGAGCTCTCCAACCTCCGCGACTTTGCAAGCATCGACGCCGCCATGCTCCTGACCGACGCCCTCACCCTCACGGCCACCAACATCTACGACCTCGACTCCCGACAAAACACCACCACCACCGCCGGCGTCCAGGTCGCCCACTCACGCGACTTCTCAACCTACGCCGAGCTCCGATACCTCAACCCCCTCGATTCCACCGTCGTCGCCCTCGGCCTCGACGGGCGCATCACACCCACCTACCTCCTCCGCCTCGAAACCAGTTTCGACACCGACCAATCCGAACTGCAAGACATCAACACCCGCATCGACCGCGAATTCCCCGAGGCCACCTTCAGCGTCAAGATCGGCTACAACCAGATCACCGACGAATACAGCGCCAGCGTCCTGATCACCCCCCTCGGCCGCACACGCCGCGCAGAACAGATGCGTCGCATCGGACGCGACCAGTTCCTCGAACCACTCACCCCCATCCCAGGCCCAACCCCCGAAGCACCGCTCTAAGCAACGCCACAAAACCCAGCAGGGCGACCTTTCCAGCAGTGGGGCGGGCTTCCCATCGGTGGGGCGACCTTCCCAGCGGTGGGGCGACCTTCCCAGCGGTGGGGCGGGCTTCCCAGCGGTGGGGCGACCTTCCCAGCGGTGGGGCGGGCTTCCCAGCGGTGGGGCGGGCTTCCCAGCGGTGGGGCGACCTTCCCAGCCCGCCTCTCTTTGCCTTCCCAAAACACCCTCCCACTCCCACCCACCCATGCCCCCAGCACGCGTACCATCACCCATGCACTTTGACTCACACGCACCCGTCATCGCCGACCTTGAGGCGCGGATCTTGACCATCCGCGACTCGCTTTAACTACGGGCCAAAG
>JAJTGZ010000109.1 GCA_021299385.1 Phycisphaeraceae bacterium
TTGATAGCGTTGATGATGACCTGATTGCTCTGCTCGGGTGTGAGCAGGGCGTTGAGGTTAACGCGTTCGAGGAGGTCGGCCCATGGTCGCGTCCACGGGCGGTTGGCGTCGGCCTGGTAGGCGAGGACGAGGGCGACGGCGCGTTTGGACTGCTCTGCGTTGAGGGATTTTTTGAGGAGGCGGTCGGTGAGTTCGGCGGCGGCTTCGTCGGCGCGGGTTTGGGTGCCGAGGTTGGCCATGATTTCGAGGCCGCGGAGGGGGAGGTGCTTGGCGATGGGGGTGCCGGTGATGGCGGCGTAGGTGAAGAGGCCCAGCGGGGCGGCGGCGATGAGGACGAGGGCGAGGCCCGTGGCGATGATGATGGGTTGGCGGATGCGTACGCCTTGGCGGACGGGTTTTTGGCCGTGGGTGCGGGCGAGGCCTGCGCCGCACTCGGGGCAGGTGACGGCGCCGGGGTAGACGCCGACGAGGTCGAAGCCGCACCAGGTGCACTGGGGGTGGTTGTTGATTTTGCGGCCGCGTCGGCCGAGGAGGATGAGGAGGACGCCGAGGATGAGGAGGGTGAGGAAGGTGAGGACGATCCCGGTGCTCATGGGGTAGGGTATGGGGGTAGGGGGGTTGTAAGAGGGAGGTTGGGGGTGTGGAGCGCGGGCCGGAGGCCCGCTCGGCCGGGGGGAGTTTTTTGGGTGATCAACTCTGATAGCAAAGGCAGTTTACCACAGAGTTACAGGGGCACAGAGGATACAGGGATGGCGTAAGAAGCACGCGAGGCGAGGTCTTGGTCTCTCGGTGCCTCTGTGCCTCTGTGGTGAAAAACTTATGTCGTTGAATGAACAGGCGAACCCCACCCCTGCCCCTCCCCTCGGGGGAGGGGTTCAGAAGAGATGCAATCACACCCGTGTGGTTCACCTCGGTGGAGGGGTTGTTAGTTGGATGGCCCAGTTGTTGCCGTCGGCGAGGCCGCAGATGGTGGTGCCTGGCATGGTGCCCATGCTGGTGGCGATTTCGAGTGCGAGGTCGAGGTCTTTGGATCGGCCCTGGCCTGCTTCGATGCGTGTGAGGAGTTGGTAGAGCCAGCCGGAGCCTTCGCGGCAGGGTGTGCACTGGCCGCAGGACTCGTGCTTGTAGAAGCGAGCGATGTTGCGTGCGACGGCGACCATGTCGGTATCTTCGTCGAAGATGGTTGGGCAGGCGGTGCCGAGGCCGAGGACGTTGTATTTGCGGCCGATGTCAAAGTCCATCTGGGCGTCGATCTGGTCAGGGCCGAGGACGCCCATGCTGATGCCGCCTGCGATGGCGCCCTTGTATTTTTTGCCGTTGCGTATGCCGTTGCAGTAGTCTTTGGACTCGATGAGCGTGCGGAGCGGGATGCCGAGGTCGCACTCGTAGACGCCTGGGCGGTTGACGTGGCCGCTGACGCCCATGAGTTTGGTGCCCCAGCTGGGTGGAGCGCCTTGGAAGGAGGAGTTGCACCCTTGCTTGGCGAACCATTCGGGGCCGTTTTCGACGACGCTTGGGATGTGAGCGAGTGTTTCGACGTTGTTGATGATGGTGGGCTTGCCGAAGAGGCCTTTGATGGCGGGGAAGGGTGGTTTGTTGCGTGGCCAGCCGCGTTTGCCCTCGATGGATTCGAGGAGGCCGGTTTCTTCGCCGCAGATGTATGCGCCTGCGCCGCGGTGGAGGTAGAGGTCAACGCGCCAGGGCTGGTTGCGGTTTTTGGTGGTTGCGCCGTTGAAGAGGCCGTTGCCGCCGAGGATGCCGTGGTCGTAGGCCTGTCGGATGGCGAGTTCCATGACCTTGGCCTGGTGGTGGTATTCGCCGCGGATGTAGAAGTATGCGACGGGGACTCGGCAGGCGTAGCAGGCGAGGAGGATGCCCTCGATGACGAGGTGGGGGTCGTAGTCGCAGAGGAGGCGGTCTTTGAAGGATGCGGGTTCGCTCTCATCGGCGTTGACGGCGAGGTAGCGCATGCCGCCGTCGCCTTGGGCGTCGGGCTTGGGGAGGAAGGACCACTTTGTGCCTGCGGGGAAGCCTGCGCCGCCACGGCCGCGGACGTTGGCTTTTTTGACGAGTTCGACGAGTTCGTCGGGTGTGTAGGTTTCGATGGCTTTGCGGAGTGCGCCGTAGCCTGGGAGGGTGCCGGCTGCGGTGGAGATGCCGAGCTGGGCGGGTGCTTTGAGGTAGTCGTCGATCCAGATGGTTCGGCGGTCTTTGGGGTTGCCGAAGGGGGCGCATGGGATTCGGCGTGTGAGGATGGGGTAGTCGGTGGTGCGTGTCCAGGGCATGGTGATTGATGTTACGCGCGGGAGTGGGGGGGAGTTTTTGGGGAGGTGGGGGTGGGGGGCGATGGGTAGAAGCGCGGGCTGGAAGCCCGCTCCACCGGTTGGTGGCCCGCTCCACCGGTTGGTGGCCCGCTCCACCGGGATAAGAGGGGTTTTAGGGTTTGGCCTGCGGGGCCGCTTGGGTGGCCGCGGCTTTTTCCTTTTGGGTGGCCGCGGCTTTTTCCTTTGTGCGGGTGCGTGCGGCTTCGATCTCGTCCTTGGGAGCGAGTTGTTCAAGGCGTGCGGCGACGAGTGCGGCGTCGTCGGGGCGGCCGGTGGCGGTGAGGGCGTATTCGAGGTCTGTCATCGGGTCAAGAATCTTGAGGTAATCGAATTCGAAACTCAGTTTGACGGTTTGGCTGCCGTTTTGGTTGGTGGTTGACTCTTTTTTGATCTGGTCCGCGACCGATCGGAAGTCGTAAAAAATATCCGTGTCCACGCTATCTGACGGCTCGCTGCCCTGTTTGACGTGGTTCACCGAGTTGATGATTTTCTTGGCGCTCTTGGACTGTCGCTCGAGTTCGGCCTGCCAGTCGGGGAGGAGTTCCAGGTATGCCAACGGATCGCTGCGGCGTGCGTCTTGTGCCGCGCTGCGGATGATGTCGTCGTAGTTTTTGCTGAGTGATGGGTTCTCGCGTTTGAGGCGGAGTGCGCGTTGGATGGTTGGGGTGCGATCATCGAGTGAGTTGTTGAACCTGCTCCAGAGGTTCAGTG
>JAJTGZ010000027.1 GCA_021299385.1 Phycisphaeraceae bacterium
CAGCAGCACTTTGCCGTGTCGATCGCCGGGTTTGATCCGCACACGGCACCGCGGATCAAGGCGTTCGAGGAGCTGACCGTGATTGATCCCCGGCCACGGTTGACGCTGGAATACCGCGGGTGTGCGGACTCTTGCCGGTTGATTGATCTGTTTTGTCCGATTGGGCGCGGGCAGCGGGCGTTGATTGTCTCGCCGCCGAAGGCCGGGAAGACGACGCTGCTCAAAGACATTTCCTCGGCGATCGTGCACAATCACCCGGATGTAACGGTCATTGCGCTTTTGATCGACGAACGGCCGGAGGAGGTTACGGACTTTCGGCGGACGTTTGCGGCCTTCGGCACGCACCCCGACGGGTCGCCGCGTGCGCACGCGGTGGCTTCGAGCAATGACAACAACGTTGACAAGCACACCTCGCTGGCGATCGGCACAATGGAGTTGACCAAGCGGATGGTCGAGGCCGGCCGGCATGTTGTGGTGGTGCTGGATTCGATCACGCGGCTGGCGCGGGCGTTCAACAACTCGAGGCGGTTTGCAAGTTCTGGCCGAACGATGTCCGGCGGGATCGACGCCAAGGCCCTGGAAGTCCCCCGCCAAATCTTCGGCTCGGCGCGGAACACCGAAGAGGCCGGGAGTCTGACGATCATCGCCACGTGCCTGATCGACACCGGCAGCGCGATGGACCAGGTGATCTTCGAGGAGTTTAAGGGGTCGGGGAACATGGAGTTGATCCTGGACCGCAAGATCGCCGAGCGGCGGCTCTTCCCAGCGATCAACCTCGCCGCCAGCGGGACGCGGAAGGAAGACCTAATGCTCGATGCGCAGACGCTCAAGACAGTGACGGCGCTGCGTCGCAGGCTGATCAGCATGCCGCCACACGTGCAGGCGGAGCAGCTGATCGCGGCGATGAAACGGTTTGCCGATAACGCGACGCTGGTGGGGACGGCGGGGTGATTGGTCGAGATCGGTGAATTCTGGAACCCCTCCCCCGAGGGGAGGTGCAGGGGTGGGGTTGGCCTAGGTTTGTCTTGGTACCACTTCCTTCTAGAGCATCACCGCTTACTAGTCACGCCCGGGAAGGCTCGTGGAACCAATGAGTTTGTCCCATGTCGAGCAATCCCCTCTTCAAGTTTGAGCTGTGGCCCATCACAGAAGTAGCGACGTGGGAGCGAGATGAAGGGAAGTGCCTCCACTGGTTTGGGCTGACCGATGGTTGGTACACCATTGACTGTGGCGGCACAGAGTTGCTGCGTTATAGCCAGAGGTTGATCGATGCGACTCCGGACTGGAAATGGCGGACGCCCTACTTCGATTATCAAGTCGCCCGCCTGTATGAAGACGTGCTCGAAGTGCTCACCAAGGCGATCGATCCGATCCCGTCTGATATCCTCGATTTCGTTCGCACCCAGGAGAGCGAGCAGGCGTTTTTAGAACGGTCCTTCCGGTGGTCTGACCAGTACTTCACAGAAGCGAGAGATTCTTCGCCCGAGGAGCGTGAGCGATTCCGCCAGAGGGCAACTTTCTGGAGCCACGCGGCCGGGTGGTGGATCGATTATCGAGCGCTGTCGAGCGGTCATGTGGCCGGGCAACCAAATATCGTGTTCTGGTGCGAGAACGAGACGGTGACTATTCGCTGGGTCAACGATTGCAAAGTCGAAGAGACCACAGGCCTCCCTTGGAATGATGTGCACAGTAGCCAGCACGCCATGCCAGTCACGGAGTTTCTGGAGGAGGTTTCAAGTTTTCACGACCGGTTGATTAGCGCGATGCAAGAGCGTGTGAACATTGCGCGGAATTCCTGGCCGCGGCCGGATGTGGCGATTGATGCTCAGCGGTTGCTGCAAGAGCATCAAGAGCGAATCGGCTCGCTGGAGCGGACACTCAAGCATGCGGCGGATACTCGTCAGGATTGGGATGCCGTCCGAGAGGCGGTTTGGGAGGTTGTCCGTCTGGTTGGGGCTTGAGTTTCAACAGAAGCCGCAGGCTCACTGCTGAATTTCGTGCGTTCGAAGTGGTCAACCCCACCCCTGCCCCTCCCCTCGGGGGAGGGGTTCCGTACGACGAATCTCAGCGATTCGTGTTACTTGCTCTCCGCCCGGTGTTTCTTAATCAGCACGCTCAGCAGGATCACGTCGGCGGGTGTGAGGCCTTCGAGGCGGGAGGCCTGGCCGATGCGGGCCTCGGTGCGGATCGAGGTGATGGCGCGGTAGTCGAAGTTGGGCGGGATGCGTTTGCGGTCGAGTTCGGACTGTCGGCGGACCTCGGCGTGGGCGCGCTGGGCGAAGGGGTGGTAGAAGTGGTCGGTCTGCACGGCCAGCAGTGTCCGGTCGTCGGTGTCCGCGGGAAGGTTGGCGAGCATCGCGCGGACCTCGCCCAGCGGGATGCCCGGCCGGCGGAGGATTTCGCTTGCGGGCCGGCCGTCGATGCTCGTGGCGTTGATGGCGTTGTTGACGGCGTCGACGCGCGCTCGGCGATGGGCGAAGCGCTCCTGCCGGGCGCGCCCCAGCGCGGTGCCGTCGAGCAGGCCCCACTCGACGGCGCGGGGTGTCAGCCGGTCCGGCGCGTTGTCGGCACGCAACAGCACGCGGTGCTCGGCCCGGCTGGTGAACATGCGGTACGGCTCGATGGGGGTTTTGGTCGCCAGGTCGTCCAGCAGCACGCCGATGTAGGCCTCGCCGCGGGTGAGCACGACAAGCTCGGCGCCGATGGCCGATCGTGCGGCATTGGTGCCGGCGATCAGGCCCTGGGCGGCGGCCTCTTCGTAGCCGCTGGTGCCGTTGATCTGACCGGCCAGGAACAGGCCGGGGACGGGTTTGCTCTGGCAGGTGGCACTGAGTTGGTGGGGGCGGACCATGTCGTATTCGACGGCGTACCCGAAGCGGAGGATCTCGGCGTGCGCGCAGCCGGGCATGGCGCGGACGATGAACTCCTGCACGTCGGGCGGGAGGCTGGTGCTGATGCCGTTGCAATAGACCCAGTCATCGCGGAGGCTTTCGGGTTCGAGATAAACGTGGTGCGAGGCGCGGTCGGCAAAGCGGACGACTTTGTCTTCGATGCTCGGGCAGTAGCGTGGGCCGGTGCTGGCGATCTGGCCTGTGAACATGGGTGCGCGGTGGAGGTTCTTGCGGATGTGCTCGTGGACGGGCTCGCTGGTAGCCGTGATGCGGCACTCGACTTGTCGCAGGGCGGGGAAGTTTTGCAACCAGGGTGCGACGCCCGGCGGTGTGGGGCCGTGGGCGTTGAGTTCGGAGAACGGCTCGGGGCGTGCGTCGCCGAACTGTGGTGGGAGGCTTTCCCAGTCGATGGTCCCCCGGCGGAGCCTGGGCGGGGTGCCGGTCTTGAGCCGGCCGAGCTCGAAGCCGAGGTCGCGGAGGTTGGCCGAGATGCCGACGGCTGGCGCCTCGCCGAAGCGGCCCCCTGGGGTCTGCGTTTCGCCCGTGTGCATCAGGCCACGCATGAAGGTACCGGTGGTGAGGACGACGGCGTGGGCGTGCAGGTCGATGGGGCCGGCGGGTGTGTGCAGCCTGATGCCCGCGACCTTGCCGGCGTTGAGGAGGATTTGCTCAACGCTTGCTTGTACAACGGCGATCTCTGGGCGTGATGCGATGATTTGTTGGACGGCGAGTGCGTAGGCGTGCTTGTCGCACTGTGCGCGTGGGCCGTGCACGGCCGCGCCTTTGCTGGTGTTGAGGACGCGGAACTGGATGCCCGCGGCATCGGTGGCCAAGCCCATGATGCCGTTGAGGGCGTCGATCTCACGGACGATCTGGCCCTTGGCCAGCCCGCCGATGGCGGGGTTGCAGGACATGACGCCGATTTTGGTTGGGTCGAGTGTTACGAGCGCGACGCGTGGCTGGGAGGTGGGTTGCGCGCGGTGGGCGTTTGCGAGGATATTGGCCGCGCTCCACGCGGCTTCTACGCCCGCGTGCCCGCCGCCGACGACGATGACGTCATAGACCTGTTGCACCGGGTGGATTGTTCGCACGCCGGGGTGGGTGAGAGTGCAGAGCAAAGCCACCTATTGCCCGACAGGAACCCGGCAGGGGCCCGGCAGGGGGTGCGTTCAGGGGGTTGTGGCATCGAGGCCTAGCAGGGCCCGGCAGAGGCGTAGGTGCTAGGCGGCGCAGGGTGGTGGGCGGTTGTCCCCTTGCTCGGGCTGAGCGGGGAACTTGTAGTTGTCCACCTCTTGGCGGAGTTTGTTGACAAGCCGCTGGGCGCGGTCAAGGTGGGTGCCGATGTGCGCTTCAAGGTCGGCTAGGGTCGAATCGTGTGGTTCCACTTGCGTCGTCAGGCGGGCGATGCGCTGGCGGTTGAGTTTCTGGACCGCCTCGGCGGGGAAGGGGAGTGAGTCGGGGGCGTCGGTGGCCCGGTGGTTGTGCTTGACGGGGGGGTTGGGCTGGGTGTCCGAGTCCTTGACGAGCTTGAGGGGGTTCATATGTATTGCTCCTGTCGGCATCGGTATAGAGAAGGTCGGACATACAAGAGGCCGGGTCCAGTTGTGGATGACTGATTCCTTTCAGTGCAAGCCCTGCACTTGATAAAGGAGTGTGCCTTGGTGTACGTGGGCGGCCCAGTTTGCCAGTTGCGGTGGCGATAACTTGCAGCCGGGGTGTGGGGCTTGGTCCGTTTACGCGGCGTGGCGGGCGGGAGCCGGGGTTGTGGGGGTGGTGGTCTGTGTGAGGGTGCCGGTGGTGGCGCGGTCGACGAGCTGGACCATCTCGGCGAGTTCGGGTTTGGGGATTTGCATATCGGCGCCGACTTGTTGGCCTTTGTTGCGGTTGTCGTCGCTGATGAGTGAGCTGAAGAGGATGACGGGGATGTGCTTGAGGGCGGGGTTGTCCTTGATGCGTTTGCACAGGTGCAGGCCGTCGATGCGGGGCATCTCGATGTCCGAGACGACGGCGTCGGGCTGGGGTTCTGCTTGGATGGCCTCCCAAGCGCTTTCGCCGTTGTCGTAGACCTCGGCCCTGGCGTAGCCGTTGGCGCGGAAGACGCGTTCGATGACCGAGCGCATGAACGGGGAGTCCTCGGCGATGATGACGCGTTTGTTTGCGCGGTCGGCGTTGGCGAGGTTGGGGACGTCGTGGACCTTGAGTTTGTCCTGCATGAGGATGGCGTCGGCGACGGACTCGAAGTCGACCATAAGGATGAGCCGGTCTTTGATCTCGACGATGCCCGTGGTGCTCGAGACGGCGTGGGCGTTGGCGTGGGTTGTGTGTGCGGCCAGGCCCTGCAGGCCCGGGGCGGGTCGGACGCGGCTCCAACTCAGGCGGTGGATCTGCTCGACGGCATCGACAACGAACCCGGCGCGGAGGCCGTTGAACTCGGTGATGATGACGCGTTTGTCGGCGGATATGGCGGTCGTGGGATTCGTGTCGGTGTTGTTCACGTTGAGGTGCTTGGCCAGGTCGATGACGGGGATGACGTTGCCGCGGATATTGAACATCCCGATGACGGAGGGGTGCTGCGCGGGGGAGGCGGTTGTGGGCTGGCTGCGGATGACCTCGCGCACCTTGGCGACGTTGACGCCAAACCACCCCGAGGCGAGCTGAAAGACAAGGACCTCCAGCTCGTTGGTCCCTGCTTCCAGGAGGATGTCGCCGGTGAGGTTGGGGGGTGTGCCGGTGGCCATGGTCTGCTCCATTGGTGCTGGAGGTAACCAGATCGGCATGGCAGGGGCGCGGGCGCAGGTCCGGGTGGGATTATCGCGCGGGGGGATCTATCCTCGGCCCTATGGCCAAGCCAAAAGCGCGGGTTGCGGGTGCGTTGACGGCTCGGCGTGCGGACCGGCACGCGCTCTACCAGATGAGCGTCCAGGAGCCGGGGGTGGACCTGGACGTGGTGGACATGGTCTACAAGCGTGCCAACGGCAGATTGCCGGTGCGGCTGCGGGAGGACTTCTGCGGCACGGCGCTCACGGCCTCGTGCTTTGTGCGCCGGCGCGCTGGGAACATCGCGGTGGGGGTGGACCTGGACCCTGAGCCAATCGCCTGGGGGCGTGCGCATATTGTGCCGGCCTTGACGCCTGAGCAGGCCAAGAGGCTGACGGTGCTGCGCGGGGACGTGCGTGGCGAGCGGGCACGCAAGGCCGGGCCGTTTGATGTGGTGCTGGCGTTTAACTTCTCCTACTGGATCTTCCGCCAGCGGTCAGTGCTGCGTGGGTACTTCGAGCAGGTGCGTGCGGCACTGGGTAAGGGGGGCGTGTTCTTCCTGGACTGCATGGCCGGGAGCGATGTGATGGTCGAGCAGCAGGAGCGGACGCGCAAGAAAGGCTTTGTGTATGTGTGGGACCAGAGGCGGTACGACCCGCTGACAGGGTCGCTGACGTGCGCGATCTCGTTTGAGTTTGCCGATGGGTCGAGGATCAAGGACGCGTTTGTCTATCAGTGGAGGTTGTGGACCGTCTCGGAGCTGCGGGATGTTTTGGCCGACGCTGGGTTTGCGACGGTCGAGGCGTATGTCGAGAAGGAAGACAAGAAGGGCAACGGCACGGGGGAGTATGCCAAGCGCGAGTCGGCGCCGGCGGACCGGTGCTTGTTGACGTATCTCGTTGCGCGCGGGTGAGAGAAGAAGTTTTTACTCCAGAGGTCCCTCAGGGCCCGGAGGGGAATCTACTCAGAGGACAGTGGGCAGAGGTTTTCAGAGTGGTTTTGGGGGTTCGAGTTGGGGATGCCCTCGGCCCCAGCGGGGCCACGGGGTGTAGCCACGGGTGGAGCCCGAGCTTCGCGGGCGCAACCCGTGGGTCCCCGGCACACGATGTGGACCGCCCCGGCAGGGGCGGGGGAGTCCGCCGCCCCTGCCGGGGCGGTTGATTCAGGCCTCGCACCTTTCCACGGGTTTCGGCGGGGAAGCCCCGCCTCCACCCGTAGCTACAACCCGCAACCCCTTCGGGGTTGAAGACGGTGGGACACACAGCCGACGACCGGTTGGGGAGGGGTTCAGGAAGAGAGGAAGAGTGCCCGACGGCTCTAGGCTTGGGGATGCCGACGATGTTGATGCGGGAGGCGCACTGTCATATTGGTTTGCTCGGCGCGGCGATGGCTCTGCCCACCGTTACGCGGTGTGCGTCGGTGGGCGAGGTGCTTGCGATGGTCGGGCAGCTCGCGCGCAAGGCCAAGCCTGGGCAGTGGGTGCGTGTGCTCGGTGCTCGGCACCAGGGGTGGCGCGAGCGGCGGTGGCCGACGGTCGGGGAGATGGACGCGGCGACCGCGGGCGTGCCGACGGTTGTCATGTCAATGGACTGGCACGAGTGCGTGGCCAATACCCCGGCGATGACGCTCGCGGGGCTTGCGCCCGGTGCCCGCGTCGGGGCCAACGGGGTCGTGCACGTCGACGCCAATGGGTTGGCCACGGGGCTGCTCATCGAGCACGCGGCGTACGCGGCGTGGGAGTCGGCCCCGGCTGCGCCGGCGGGCGCGCTGCCGGGGTTCGTGCGGGCGGGGCTGGCGCGGTATCAAGAGTTGGGCTTCGCCGAGGTGCACGATCTGCGGACAGAGCCGGCGTTAGCAAAGGCCCTGCTCGAAATGGACGCGAGCGGCGAACTGGCGCGGTTGGGCGTGCGCGTGGCGATGTTCCCGCTGGTGCGGGATTTGCCGGAGGTTTTTGAGATGGTTGCCCAAGCTGGTGGCTGCGGGCGTCTGCGGGTCGGTGGGGGGAAGATTTTTATCGACGGGACGCTCAACGCGCGCACCGCGGCAACGCTGCAGCCGTGCGCTGAGCCGATCGCGGGTTGCACACTCGGCAAGATGATGGTGGAGCCTGAAGAGATCGACGCGCAGATGCGCGCGTGCGATGCCTTCGGCCTACCAATGGCCGCGCACGCGATCGGGGACCGGGCCGTGCGTGCGGTGCTCGATTCGGTTGCGCGCGTCCGGCCCGCCACGCCGGGCACGCGTATCGAGCATTGCGAGTTGATCGACCCGGCGGACGTGCCGAGGTTTGCCGAGTTGGGTGTCACGGCAAGCGTGCAGCCTTGTCATCTGCTGGTGGACATGCCGGTGCTGACGCGGGTGTATGGGCACGCCCTACACAAGGTGCTCCCGTTGCGGTCGCTGCTGGCCTCGGGGCTGCGCGCGGGATCGCTGGTGGGGGGGTTGGTCTTTGGGTCTGATGCGCCGATCGTCGGGCCAGAGCCTGCCGACTCTGTGCTGGCGGCAATGACCCTCGGCGACGGCTTCGCGTCGCTGAACCCCGGCGAGGCGATCGACGACGCAACGGCGTGGAAGTGCTTTGCAGTTGGGTGAGGGGGATGTTTACTCCAGAGGTCGCAGAGGGCCCGGAGGGATTTACTCAGAGGACGGAGGTACAGAGGTCTTCAGAGTGGTTTTTTGGGGTTTGGGTTGGGGATCACTTCGGCCCCAGCGGGGCCGCGGGGTGTAGCCACGGGTGCAGCCCGCGCTTCGCGGGGGCAACCCGTGGATGATGGGGCTTCTTGCGCCCCGCCCCAGCAAGGGCGGGTTATTCAGATCGCGCATCTCTCCACGGGTTCCGGCGGGGAAGCCCCGCCTTCACCCGTGGCTACATCCCGCAACCCCTTTGAGGTTGAAGACGATGCAAGACGCAACCCCTTCGGGGTGAATGTGCTCAAAGCCACACCCTGTATGTACTCCGCGTTCCTCTCTATGCCTCCGCGATCTTCGCGAACCTCTTCTATGAGGATTGTGGCGTGTGCGAACCCCACCCCTGCCCCTCCCCGCCGGAACGTTCTGGGGGAGGGGTTCAGAAAGCGTCGGCGATCTCTCTTGCCCTCACCTCTCGTCGCTCATCGCTCATCGCTCATCACTCATCACTCATCACTACGCCTGTGCCTTCTTGCGCCGGTATTCCAGGTTCCCGAGTTGCCCGCACGCGGCCATCTGATCTCGCCCTTTGGTCCGTCGGCGTTTGACGTAGACGCCTGTGCTGGCCAGTGTGGTGATGAAGCGTTCGACGGTTTCCTCGTCGGGCGCGGGCCAGGGTGAGTCTTGCCGGGGGTTGTAGGGGATGACGTTGACGCAGCAGCGCAGGGGTGCGTCTGCGTCGCCCTGGATCCACTTGGCAAGCTCTCGGGCGTGCTCGTCGAGGTCGTTGACGCCGGGGATGAGGACGTACTCGAGCATGATGTGCCCGCTGCCATGGCGGGGCCAATCGGCGATCGCGTCGCGGAGTTTGTGCATGGGCATCGGGCGGTTGATCGGCATGATGCCCGAGCGGATGTCGTCGCTCGGCGCGTTGACAGACACGGCCAGGCCCAGGCGGTGGTAGCCCGGGGTCAGGATCAGCCCGCGAAGCTTGGCCAGCCCGTCGATCCGCCCGACGGTGCTGATGGTGATCCGCGAGGAGGCGATGTTCGGCCCACGCCGGTCTGTCAGCACGTAGATCGCCTGTGCCACGGCATCAAAGTTGTCCAGCGGCTCGCCCATGCCCATAAAGACGATGTTGCGGATCGGAGCGCCCGCGTCCGGGCGCGTCAGCAAATGCTCGGCGGCGAACCACTGCTGGACGATCTCTTGTGCCGTCAGCGAGCGCACCAGCCCCATCTGTGCCGTCTGGCAGAACGCACACCCCATCGCGCAGCCGACCTGCGACGAGAGGCAGAGCGTGTACGAGCGGGTGTTGCTCTTACCCATCATCGGGATCAGGACCGACTCGGTCTCGAGTGTGGTGGTTGTCGCAGGTGTGGTTGCTGTTGGTGCCTGCCCGGCGATGGTGAGGTTGATGGTCTTTGCCGTTGGCGTCCCGGCAAGGTCTTTGGGGACGCGCTGTGTGAACTTGATGACTGTCCCCTCGGGGCTTTCGCTGGCCAGCACCTGGTCAATCGGGGCGACGTGCGGGGCGGGTGCGGGCAGGGACCACTGGCCTGTGCGGAAAAACGCCGAGTATCCGCGGAGGGCACCAGTAGTGCCGTCGTGCACGGCACGGCGGGCGGCATGGGCGAACTCTTGGCTCGTCAGGGCAAGGATGTTGGCGAAGGCCTGCACGCTGATGATATTGGGGGGAAGACAAATAGCCAAATGGTCAAATGGCCAAATGCTCAAATGCTTCGATGATGGGTGCATCAGTTATTTATCCATTTGGCCATTTGGCAATTTGACCATTTGACCATTTTCATCCCCCGCCCGACGCCGGCAAACCCGGGTGGGCCTCTTGCCCGTCCCCGCCTGTTTGCCGGCGTTGGCCCGCCAGTGCGTTTGGTTGCCCTTGCTGGCGTGCCGATGGTGCGCTCAGGTCTGCACGGCACGGATGCACCGCCACAAACCCGACCCCGCCCGATCAGCCACGCTCGCAAGGGCCAAGACGCGCGGACCGCCAAAGTTGAAACTACCAAGTAGTAGCAAGGTTCGTCGGAGCGTGTTGCGCCATGGCGTGCTCACGCGCGCCCGGCATGGGGTAGAACTTCTCGAGCGCATCGAGCAGCAGGTGCTCATCGCAAAGCACTAGCGCGCAGTCCTCAGCGATAGACCGGTTGACATAACGCAACGCCCTGGGCAAGTGCCGCTGCGCGGTTGCCAGCAGCACACCCTCAGGCCCCCGGCGCAGCGGCAACACCTTGAACTGCCAAGCCTGCCGGCGGTTGACCAGGGCCTGCACCGTCGTGTCCACGGCCTCGGCCGTCGGGTTCACACGCGGCGCGTAGTACGCAAGCTGCGCCGCCCAGGCCCGGTCAAGGCTCTCGGGCGCAAGCCCAAAGAGCTCCTCGGCCAGCACGCCGAAGGGGCGGGCCTTGGTCTGCTGGTGCGCAACGATCTCCTCGCGCTGATCAGCCGTAAGCATCCCTTGTTGAACGAGCAGGTCGCCGATGCGGAGCATGTTCGCCTCCTTCTGTCAACGCCCCGTGGCGGTGACACAACATGGATCGACCCCCGGGCCGCCCCGCTCAACGACCCACGTCAATGCACCCGCACGCGCGCGGCGTGGGGAAGTTGTGCCGAGCGGGCGCACCGTGCCGGGCACGCAAGCCGAGGCGGGTCGCGCATGCAAAAACTCTTCCGGCTGCCCTTGACACCGCGCACTTTGTATTGCATGCGGGTGGGGCTGCGTAACAGCAGCGGGGTCTATTCTCGGGCGCGTGCAGGCGGGTGTGCACGCTGGTGCGTGGGTGTGCCAAAAAGCCTAGAAATCCGGACGTTCAGGCCGTGTTCTCAGACCCCCCGGCTCGGATATGGGGCGGGCCTGGCGCGTCGGCGTGCGGGCTTTTACACGCGCGTGGACCTCTACGATCGTGCCATGGCCGACCTTTGGTCCAAGCAGCGTCGGCTCGCCGTGGCAGCCGTCGAGCCGCTGGCGGTGCGGATGCGCCCACGCACGCTCGACGAGTTCGCCGGGCAGGGGCACATCCTCGGGCCGGGCAAGTTGCTCCGCCGCATGCTGCAGGCCGATGCGCTCAGTTCGTTGATCCTCTTCGGCCCACCGGGCGTCGGCAAGACGACGCTCGCAGAGGTCATCGCCGCGACGCTGAGCCGACACTACGAGCGTGAGAACGCCTCGGCCGTGGGCGTGGCACGCATCCGCGAGATCATCGCCAGCGCCGAGCGCCGGCTGCAAGACAACGGGCAACGCACGATCCTGTTCCTTGACGAGATACACCGCTTCAGCAAAGCGCAGCAGGACGTGCTGCTCGGCGACGTCGAGCGTGGCGTCATCACGCTCATCGGCGCAACGACGGAGAACCCACTCTTTGCCGTCAACAGCGCGCTGGTCAGCCGGAGCACGCTGCTGCGCTTTGAGCCGCTCAGCGAGCAGGAGATCATCACGCTCCTCCGCCGGGCGATAGCCGACAAAGAGCGTGGCTACGGCACGATGGACCTCGCCGTCGCCGACGATGCCCTCGCCCTCTGGGCACGCCTGAGCGACGGCGACGCCCGGCGAGCGCTGACGGCGCTGGAGGTGGCCGTGCGATCGTCGGAGGGTGCGCCTTTGGGTAACCCGCCTTTGGGTACCCAAACCCACGCCCACGGCACCCAGACGATCACCATCGATCTCGCCACGGCTGAAGAATCGATCCAGCAAAAAGCAGCCGTCTACGACGGCACCGGCGACGAGCATTACGATGCCATCAGCGCGATGATCAAGTCGATCCGTGGCTGCGACCCAGACGCCGCCGTCTACTGGCTCGCACGCATGCTCGAAGCCGGCGAGGACCCACGCTTCATCGCCCGAAGGCTCGCGGTCATCGCCAGCGAGGACGTCGGCAACGCCGACCCGCGCGCCATCACGCTCGCCGACAGCGCCTGGCAACTGACCGAACGCCTCGGCATGCCCGAGTGCCGCATTACGCTGAGCCAGTGCGCCATCTACCTGGCACTGACAAGCAAAAGCAACGCCTCGATCCTGGCAATCGACGAAGCACTCGAAGATGTCCGCGCAGGACGCACCCTCCCCGTCCCCGCGCACGTCAAAGACACCAACGTCCGCAAGGCCGCGTCCAAAGGTGGCATCAAGGGTGGCCAGCGCTACGACTACAACCACGAGGTAACCACCACCGGCCCAGCCGGCGAAATCGGCGGCATCACCGCGCAGGACTACCTGGGCACCAGCAAGACCTACTACCGCCCAAGCGAGCGCGGGGCCGAGAAGATACTCAAGGAACGCCTGGAGGCGATCCGAGCCGAACGCAGACGGCTGCAAGGGCCGGGGTGATTGAGATAAACGCTGGGACCGGTCGCGGGATCAAATCTCACCACTGCACATCGCTGTGCGCCAATCCCCACTCATCGCTCATCGC
Organism: Phycisphaeraceae bacterium; assembly: GCA_021299385.1. GTDB lineage: Bacteria > Planctomycetota > Phycisphaerae > Phycisphaerales > UBA1924 > JAJTGZ01. The sequence continues at coordinate 12,701 of JAJTGZ010000027.1, forward strand.
TCATCACTCGTCGCTACCGCACCTACGCCGCCAGATCATCCTCATCGGCCGCGTCCAGCCCGTCGCCGACGCGCCCCCACTTGTCGCGTGGCAGGTGCCTGTGGTGGATGCGGATGACCTTGGCCAGTTGCAACGCAAACTCATCGCGGATCATCGCCAGCGTCTCGGGCGTCTGTGCCGGGAAGGGCTGGGCCTGGTCGCGGAAGATCATGAAAACCGCGAGTGTTTCGTTCTCCTGCCGGCAGGCGAAGGCCATCGCCCGCTGCCCGCGCACCCACTCGACCCCTTCGCCGATCGCCCCCTGGATCGCCGACGCGTCGTGCAATTCCAGCACCCCGATCGTCTTCTCCAGCCTCGGCGCGGCGATATTGGCCAGGTGGTCCAGCATCACCTCGGCCGTCTCCTTCGGGCACGAATAGTTCACGTATGCGCCGAGCTGATACTCACCCGTCGAGCCGGGCAGAAAGACCGCGGCGTTGGTCGGGCCCAGCCTCGCCAGCACAAACTCCAGCGCGTGCCGCAGCAGCGCCTCGACGTCCAGCTCGGCGCTGATGAGTTTCTTGAAGTCCACACGCAGCGCAACGGCCTTCTGCTCGGCGCTCGCCTGCTGGCCCGGCAAGGACGCCTCGCCCTTGGGGATCGGCTTGGCGAGCACGCGTGGCGGTGCCGTCGGCGACGCCTTGCACGCTGCCCGCACCCGCCGGCTCAGTTCGCGCGGCTTGATGTCCGCGCTGACGATGTCCGCCGCACCCGCACGCATGACCGCCACGGCCTCGTCGAACGTAACACTCGGGCACAGGATCACCGCGGCAATCTGCCGCGCGCCCAACTCACGCACCAGTTTCAGCGTCGCGGGCGTGCACGCCTCGGCGTCGATGACGGCTGCGGCATAGATCTCCTGCGCAGGCTTCTTGCTCTTCTGGCACCGCGCCAGCAGCGAGATCGCGCTCGCCGCCGAGTCCGTCAACTCGCAGCGCAGGTGGTCCTGCTGTAACGCCTTGTCAAGCCCCGCCCGGCGCGAAGCATCCGCAGCGACAACGAGCACGCGCGGGGTGGCGTGTGGGCCGATCCGCGCGTGGGGCTCACCCTCGCCACGCCCTGCACCGCTGCCGTCGGTTGTCCGGTCGAACAGGCCCATATCGCCTCCATGTGCTCGCTGCCAGCCCGGCCTCCGGTGCCGATGCCGTTGATTGGCCTTGAGGCTTTCGGCACTTTTCACACCCGGGTTGAGCCCGGCGGGGGCGAAATCCCCCCGCGCACGGCCCGCACGACTGAAACCGCCGGGAACAGGCCCGCGACTTCCTCCCGAGCTACTACGCGGGTCGGAAAACTCGGGTTCAACGATTGCAAAACCAGGTGCGTATGCGTCCCAGGCTCGCGCGCCCGCGGCCCCGCGCCCGGCCCGTCAAGACCCCACGAAAACCACACACGCTTGAACGCCACCTCCGCAGCACGCTCCAAACGCACAAAGCAGTCGCTCCCATCAGGCACCTCCTTGCCCGGCGAGAAGACCACCACGTCCCCAGCGCGATACTCCGGCAGCATGCTCTCGCCAACAACCGTGCACGCGAAAGCGTCCGCATCGTGTACGTCAGCAACGCGCACATGCCGGTCAGACGTGCCGGCCGGGTAACCCAGGTCCGTAAACTCCTGCGCCTGCCCCGCCTGCACCGCGTTGATCAACGGCACCTCGGCCCACGCCGGCTGCACATGCCCAAGCTCCCCGCCCGGCGCGCCCCCCTGCACCCCGGCGTCCAGCGCACGCACCAGCGAGGCCAACTTCCCGCTCCGGTACAGATCGTCGAGCGAACTGCTGCGCATCGCCTGCCCAAGCTCCGCCGCGGCCACCCGGCTGCGGTGCAACTGCGACAGCTCATCGCGCGTCGCAGGCTCCGCACGCGCCCACCGCGCCGCGCGAAGCAGTTCCCCAACGCCCAGCCGCAACGCACCCTCAAGGCGACCGATCAGTTCATCGCTGGGCACCCCGGCGTTCTTGCCGTTCTCGATCTGCGAGAGGTAACTACGCCCGCACCCGACCCATTGCGAAAGCTCCTCAAGAGTCATCCCACGCGCGCGGCGGGCCGTACGCACACGCTCACCTAAGGGCGTTGTTAGGTGCATGGGCTCGCTCCCCTTGCGCTTGTTCCCCTACCCACGCCTCTTAACCCACCCATTAGGGTGATAGGAAGACCCCATTTCTTCATCATCATCCCCGACCTGTTGCGCAATCTTGTGGACATACCAAACAGGGTACTTGCAAATAGGTTCACTGTCAAGTAAACATACCCATAAGTTTCGGTCCCAAGCACCCCAAACCGCAAGAGAGACCCATGTTGACACAGATAACCCCAACCTTCCCCAGCACGACGATGATCCCAACCCCATCGCCCGTTCCTCCCCCCACCCGCCCGCTGACGTGTACACCCACCCGCCCGCTGACCCGACCCCTAACACGTGGGGAGCTCCGGCGTGCGATGGACCTGCGTGTCCGCACCGGGGCCGCCGCCGCCGAGGCCATCTGTGCCCGTGCCGAGTACCTTCCGCCGAGCGACCGCGAACTCGTCCGGGCGGTCTATCAGCGTGGGCAGTCCCTGGCCGCGCTGGGCACGGCCGTGGGTGTGCCCCAAAAGCACCTCTCACGAAGGCTCCGCAAGATCGTTGCCCGGATCAATGCCCCGGCCTTTGCACTCGTGGTGGTGCGGGGCGATTCCTGGGAGGGACGCCTCGCCGCCGTCGGCAGGGCGGTCTTCGTCGAGGGGTGCAACCTTCGGCAGGCGTCCAAGCACTTGAACCTGACGTACCACCAGGTCCGTGCCGCTCGCGATGTCATCGAGGGGATCGTCGCAACGCTCACAAGCAAGGAGGCAGCATGAAGGTTCCGTCAACACCCAAACCATCACCCGCGCGCAAACGCACACTCCAGGCCGCCAGCGCCTTCGGCCTCGATGCCGACGCACCACGCCGGGCGCACCAACGCCGGGCCGCACGCCTGGGCCCCGTCGCCGAAGCCGCCCTCTCGGCCGTGGCAGGCGGCGGGGTTGTCCTCATCACCGGGCCCTCCGGCGCTGGCAAGAGCACGCTGCTGGAACTCATCGCCGCCAAGCTCCCCTCACCCAGACGGATCGACCCGCAGGCCCAGCTCCGAGACATCCGCTCGCCGATCTGCACCCTCTCAGGCCAGCCACTTGACCAGTGGCTGGCACACCTGGCACGCTTTGGCCTGGCCGAGGCGATGCTCTGGCTGCAACGCCCGGGCGAACTCTCTGCCGGTCAACGATGGCGCCTTGCCTTTGCCCTGCGGTTTGTCGGCGTGCGACCGACGCTCATCTGCGACGAGGCGTGCGCGATGCTCGACCGCATGACGGCCGTGTGCATCTGCATGAACCTCCGGCGTGAAGCCACACGCTCGCCCGGCGCAAAGCTCATCCTGGCAACCAGCCACGACGACCTGCTCGTGGCCCTCAACCCCGACGTACACGTACGGCTGGACCTGGGCGGGCACGCCAGGGTCGAAAGGCTGCGGCCGCCCGTTGGAGCCACCTGCCAAGTAGCCAAGTGCCAGGTGGGCAGGTCCCGCGCTGCATGAGCCATCGTGGGGTGTGCATCTCGGTCGTGCCCGGCACGCTGGTGGACTATGCCCACCTGGCGTGCTGGCATTACGTCGGCAAATCCCCACGCGCGCCCGTGCTGGTGCTGACGGCACGCGCGCAAGGCCTGGCCACGCCCGCGGGGGTGCTGGTCGTCACCAGGCCCACACTCAACGGGGCGTGGCGCGCGTCGGCGTGGCCCGGGTGGCTCACAGGCCTGGGCAAACGCGACAGCGCCCAACGGATCAACGCCGAGCTGCGGTGCATCGCACGGGTCGTTGTTGACCCGCGCGTGCGCGGGTTGGGCGTAGCCGGGGCATTGATACGGCACTACCTGGCGGCCCCGTTGACCGCTAAGACCGAGGCCGTGGCACGCATGGGCGTCGTCGTGCCGATGTTTGTCAGCAGCGGTATGCGGCGTGTCGATGGGCTTGATCCAAGCCCACAACTCTCGCGCCTGCGCTCGGACCTGGCCGCCGCGGGTGTGCGCACCTGGGAACTGGCCGACGCGCGCGTGCGCCGGCGTGTGGAGCGTGATGCGGGCTTGATGCGCCGCTGGCGCGTCTGGGCGCAGTCGGCCCCCGGCGCAAGGGGGGCGATTGCCACTGCGGGGCTTGTCGAGGGGACCTGGCCGGCGGTCGCTTGCGATGCGTCGGCGTTTGTGCATGAGAACAACCAACCGGGAGGGAAAGATGCCGAGGGTGTCGGGTAAAAAACAGGTCAAGGGGCAAGTCGAGTTGTCAACAGACGGGCTTGCCGGGGGGCTCGCCCAGGAGATAGTTGCTGTGGCGCCGGCACCGAAGCCAAGGGCGAGGCGCGCTCGCCGGGCCGGTCTGCCGGCGCGTTGGCCAGCGGCGTTGGTGCACCCGCCGAGGTCGGTTGAGGAGCTCGTCGTCGCCGTGCGCGAGGTCTTTGGCGTGCGCGTTCCCCGGCGTGCGGTTCGCAGCGGCAGCGATGCGCCCCTGGCCTACCTCGTCCACTCGTTCTTTGAGGGCCGGCTGGGTGTGGACGGGCAGGGCAAAGAGGTTGATCTCAAAGACGCGCCCCTGCCGCCTGATTGTGTCGTCTGGGCCGCGCGCGGCGGCGGCAAGACGTTTTTGGGCGCGCTGGCGACCGCGCTGGACCTGATCTACAAGCCCGGCATCGAGGTGCGCATCCTCGGCGGGAGCCTCGAGCAGAGCAAGCGCATGCACGCGCACCTGGTAGACCTGCTCACCCGAGAGGGCGTCTCAGCGGTGCTCAAGGGCAAGCCGACGGCGCGGGGCGTCAAACTCAAGAACGGCTCGTGCGCCGAGGTGCTCGCACAGAGCGAGTCGAGCGTGCGTGGCACGCGCGTGCAGAAGCTGCGGTGCGATGAGGTGGACCTCTTTGACCGCCAGGTCTGGGACGCGGCACAACTAACAACGCGCTCGCTGAACTACCCGGGGCCGTGGGGGGAGAAAGTCGCCGGGGCGATCCACAGCAGCAGCACGATGCACGTGCCGATGGGCCTGATGTGGGAACTCGTCGAGCAGGCGAGGCCGCCGGTGGGGCGTGGCGGGAGCGCTCAAGAGAGCAAGGCCGAGCGCGTCGCGTTCCGTTGGGGGGTTGTCGATGCCCTCGAAGCGTGCGCCCAGAGCGAGGACTGCACCTCGTGTGCGCTCTGGAACGACTGCGCCGGCGAGGCGAAGAAGCGCAGCGCCGACGAGGCCGGGCACGTTGGTATTGACGACGCCCGGCGGATGAAAGGCCGCGTGAGCCTGGTGGTGTGGGAAAGTGAGATGCTCTGCCTGCGCCCACGCGTTACCGGGAGCGTCTTCCCGGAGTTTGATTGGACCGCGCACGTGCTCGGGCAGGGGCGTGTCGAGGAGATTCTGAGCAACCAGCCCAGGGTGGTGCGCAAAGGTGATGGTCAAGAAGATCGCTGTGCACTGGCGTGGCCCATCGGCGGCCTTCGGCTGGTGGCGGGGATGGACTTTGGCCTGCGTGCGCCGACGGTGATCCTCTGGGGCGTTGTCGATTCACTGGGCGTTTTGACGATCATCGATGAGTATGTGCACACCGGGCGGACGATCGCCGAGCACGTCGGGCACATCAAGGCGTCGCCCCTCGGCCTGCCCGAGGCGGTCTGGTGCGACCCAGCCGGGCACGCGCGCAACGACCAGACGGGCGTGAGCGCCATCGGGGTGATGGTCGCCGCGGGTGTGAACGCCAAGGGTCGCGGCACAGGGATCGCCGAGGGCATCGAGGCGCTGCGCGCACGCCTGGCCCCGGCGGCGGGGGGGCCGACGCTGCGGATCAGCGCATCGTGCACGCACCTGCTCAAGAGCCTGCTGCGCTACCGCTACAACGAGCGCGACCCGAGCGACGAGGTGCCAATGAAAGACGGCAGCGACCACGCCGTCGATGCGCTGCGGTATCTGGTGATGGGCCTGGAGGGCGGCCGGGCCGGGGAGAGGCGGTACGCGTAGCGGCGTGCAGGCCGGGCGGATTTTTACTCAGAGGATGGAGGGACGGAGAAATACAGGAGGATTGGATTTTTCAATCCTGCCCAACCCTGTCTTTATTTTCTCTGTGCCTCGGCGCCTCTGGGGTGAACTGCATGGTGTCAGCGTTTGCGCACGGCTGTGGCGATGGCCGGGGGTATCAGGCCGAGGGCTGTGCCGAGGGTGTTGAAGAGCCAGTCGTCCAGGCCGAAGGTGCGGTGGAGGATGGGGATGAGTTGGAGGAGTTCGGTGGCAAGGCCAAAGAGCAAGCCGAAGATGAGGATGCGCGCGATGGTCGCCCAGGAATTGTGGGGGCCAAAGAGGGTGCTGAGCCAGGCGAGGAAGGAGAAGAGAGAGAAGACGGTCAGGTGGACGGCAAGGTCCGAGCGTGGGATCGGGCCTTGTATCCGCGCGTTCGGCCACAGCAGCGCGATGAGCAGGAGCGTCAAATAGGCATAGAACATCCCCCGGCGGATGTGCGGCGGGATGGCCAGCAGCGTGGCAAGCATCCGTGAGTGTATGTGTGCCTGCTCAGCGATCAGGCACTATCTGCTGCGAGTCAGGGTCGGCAAACATCATCAGCTTCCCCTCGGCCGGGAGCAGCTGCAGGTCCTTGACCGAGGCCTCGGGCAGCTGCTCGTAAAGCTCGTCGGCAGTAAGCTCGAAAGCGAGGACCCTGCCGGCGCGGTCGGCGACGGTGTAGACCGGGCCTGTGCCCCCGGCATATACCCAGATGTAGTACGGCGAGCCGGTGAGCGTGCCCAGCAGCGGGCGGTTGGTCTTGATTTTAACGCGGATGCGCTCGGCCTCGGCGATGGTGCCGGCAGAGTCGACGCCCTGGCCGGGGTCGCGTTGGGTGCGTTTGGCGAGGGTTGCCCGTTCGGACTCTTCGCGGGCCTGGGCGAGGGACTTGTCCGGGTTCAGAATGGCCGAGGTGCCGAGGAAAATGGCAAAGGCCAGAACGGCATACAGCAGGTGGCGGATCGGCCCCGGGAGCGCGCGGAGTGGTCGTGAGGCGGTGCTCATGGAAGTAGTATCGGATCGGGCGGGGCGTGGCTTTGGTCCGGAAAACAAATGGCCAAATGGTCAAATGTGCGTTGGTGGGGGTTTGGGGGGTGTTTGTGGGGTGGTATGCTCTGGTATGGGCACACCTTCGCGGTACGAGCAGTTTCAGGCCTTCCGCACACGCCTCAACGAGCGGATACTGGCCGACGTGCCCGGGCGTGTCGGCGGCACGCTGAACACCAAGCGGTTTTTTACACTCGACGGCGCGTGCTACAAGCCCGGCACCCTCGACGGCAAGACCAAGGAACTCCTCGGCCTCGTTGCCAGCATGGTCCTGCGGTGCGATGACTGCATCAGTTATCACATCGACGCGTGCGTGCATGCCGGGTGCAGCGATGAGGAACTGTGGGAGGCGTTCGACATCGCCCTGATCGTCGGCGGGTCCATCATCATCCCACACCTGCGGCGAGGGGTGGAGTTTTTGGACCAGGCGAGGAGCGAAATGGCCAAATAGACAAATGGCCAAATGCGCGTGTGCAACACATTTGGCGATTTGGCAATTTGACCATTTGGCAATTTGGCCATTTCCCCCACGGGCGCAAGCTGATACCCTCCCGCCATGCAGATGATGTTCACCATTGCGGCGGCCGAGCAAGGGGCCAGGACGGCTTCGACGGGGATCGCGGACCTGTTCGTCAAAAGCTTTGACATCTTCACGGTGCTGCTCATGCTCGCCTCGCTGGCGGCGGGGACGGTGATCGTGCGGTGCCTCATCGAGATTCGGTCGTCGCGCCTCATGCCCGAGGAGTCCGAACGGCAGATCCGCCGATTGCTGCGCGAGGGGAACCTTGATGGCCTAGAAAGCTACCTCCAGCGCGACGAGAGTTTCATTGGTCAGGTGCTCAGGGCCGGGATCATCGTGCCGGGGGCGGACCGCTCGGCGGTCCGCAACGCGTGCGAACTGGCAGCCGGGGAGCAGTGCGCCAGATGGTTCCGCAAGATCGAGCCGTTGAGCGTGATCGGGAACCTTGGGCCGCTGCTCGGCCTGGCCGGCACGGTCTGGGGGATGGTCATCGCCTTCGGGGTGCTGAGCACCTCCGGCGGTCAGGCCAACCCCGCAGACCTCTCCGGCGGCATCGCCAAGGCCCTCTTCCACACCCTGCTGGGCCTGCTGGTGGCCATCCCATCGCTGTTGGTCTTTGGCCTCTACCGCTCGGTGGTGGACAAACTCTGCACACGCGCGATGGGCATCTGTGGCGAGCTGGTCGAAGCCTTGTGCGATGTGAAGGGGGGCGTGGTGCACACGAGTAGTAACGGTGGTGGTGCGGTTTCCGCTGGCGCGTTCAACGGCGTTGGGCGTGGGGCGGGGCAGCCTGTGTGATGTCTGTGAGAGGGCCTTTGTGCGCAGATCAGCTCTTCAACGCGGGCAGGGGATGGGCGGGCAGGGTGTTGAGCCTGTCAACGTAACGCCGTTGATCGATGTGGTCATGTGCATGATCATCTTCTTCCTGATCGTCGGGAAGTTGGCGGCGGAGGATTCGGGTCGCGTCAAGTTGCCCCCCAGCGCGGTCGGGCGCGGGGAGAAGGACCCCGCAACGGTTGTGGTAACCGTCGGCCCAGACCCCGGCGGGCCGGTGCTGTGGGGCGGCGTGCCGGCGCGGGTCTCCGTCAGTGGTGAGCGTGCGGCTGACAGCAAGGACATCGAACGCCTGATCGTCGAGCACGGGCGGGCGGGCCTGGCGCTGGCAGGGGTCGATGGTGGTGACATGACGCGCGTGCCGGTGGTGATCCGCGCGGATCGGCGCTTGCCATTCTCGGCCGTGGAGCCTGCGCTGGCGGCGTGTGCGGCACTGGGCATCAGCAAGGTGCAGTACGGGACGGAGCGTGTGCCGTGAGCGGTGCCGGTGGCTTCAGGCCGTTGCGGAGGCGGAGCGCCCGCGAGGCAGCCGGGCAGCACCACGGCCCGAACATGACGCCGATGGTCGATGTGGTCATGGTGATCCTGGTCTTCTTCATGGTCTCGGCGGCGTTCCTCGGGCCGGAATGGCTGCTGCAGGGCGTGGTGCCAAGGCCAGCGGCCGCCGGTGAGCAGAGCACCCCCAGGCCGGGGCAGGGGCCAAAGCCCGACGCGAGCGACCCGCTGGCGACGGGGATGGTCCGGTTTGTTGTTGAGCTCCGCAAGTCCCCCGGCGAGGGCGTGCTTGCCACGGGCGCGGGCGTGCGCGACGGGACTGTCGACAGTGTGATGGACGCGCTGGGCGAGAAGATCACCGGCGCGGCGGATCAGGTCGAGGTGCTCATCCGCCCGGAGCCCGGCGTGCCGTGGGAGAGCGTCGTGCGGGTTACAGAACTGGCCCAGCGCCTCGGGATCACGCGCGTTGGCCCCGAGGCGGCCAGGCGGTAGAGGGCCGTTGCACCCTCTTTGCACGCAGACAAACAACCCACAGCGCACGGCAGTTGACGACCCCAAAACGCACCGAGGCACAGAGCAGTGAGACGCACGAAGGCCTCGGCGACGAACGCCTCGACCATCCGCTCATCTCACCACGCTGTGCCTCGGTGGTGGAACCTAGCAGTCGTGCAGATCAGAACCCTGCACCACGCATGATGCGATTACTTGTACTTGACGCTGCACCCATACGGGCGTGTGTCGGCCTCGCTGACGGCCTTGCCCTCTTTGATCTCGCCGAGGGCCTGGATGACGTAGTTCTTCTCACCCTTGGTCTTGGCCGAGCTGTTGTTGTCGATGGCCCCGGCGTAGACGACCTTCCCATCCTTGACGATGAACATGTGTGGCGTGGTGCGCGCGCCGTACGCCTTGCCCGCCGTGCCCGCCTCGTCGAGCAGGATCGGGTTTTCGATCTTCCAGTCAGTCTTGGCCTTGGCGTTGACCTCTTTGCCCGCGCCTTGCTTGCCCGGCGCGCCGGAGTTGACGGCGATCCAGAGCACGCCGTTGGCCTTGGCCACGGCCTTGGTGTCGGCCATCACGGTTGTGCCCGCGTACTGCTTGACCACGTACGGGCACTCGGGGTTGAACCACTCGATGACGACGGTCTTGCCCTTGCTGAAGTCGGCGAAGTTGAGTTCCTTGCCATCGGTGTCGTTGAGGACAAACGTGGGGGCGTCGTCGCCGGGCTTGACCCCCTGGCTCTTTTGGGTTTTTCCGTCTTTGCTGCCGTCTTTGGCCCCGTCGGCGTAGGCGGCTGTCGTGGTGCCCAGGAAAGCGGCAGCACCCCCTACGACGGCGGCGCAGAGTGCCGCGACGGTAACGATTTTGACCACACCACTACCAACACACGCCTTGCTCAATAGACACATAGGAAACTCCTTGTAAATGAACCGATGAGAAGAACGCCGAACACATCGGGCTAATGCCCTGAATCCTTAGGCCCCTTGGCAGGTGAAGTGGTGGCGGGCAACGGGAACTCCACCTGATAGCCGATCCTCTTCTGGCCGCTGCCGAGGATCACCACGCCACGCACCGGGCCAGCAGTACCTGTGCCGATCTTCAACCGCATCGACAACTTCCCATCAACGCCCTGGGCATCTGTCAGCGCGTCGAGCAACTCCGGGCCGCCGGCAAAGGGTGCGAATTCGATGGTATTGCGACCATCTTCTTCTGCCCCACGAAAAGCCACCTCGATCTCCAGCCGGCGCACTGGACCGGCACCGGACCACCGGTGCGATACCACCCTGTCGCGCTCCGCCGACGAGGCCACCACGGGCAACCCGGACCAGATCTCCTTGATCTCCTTGGCCCGAGCATCCGCACCTGCTACCGGCGTTGCCGGGCTTGGCTTGACGTCTTCTTGCCCCTTGCCAGGCACGACGACGCCGATCTTGGTCCGCAGCGACGCCTCCCCCGGCACGCACGACTCCTTGCAGACCAGATACTCGACATCGACGCCGATCTCGTGCAGCACTGGCTCACCAAGCGGCCCCCCAGCCACCGACGCATCCACCTCCACCGGCACCACCACGACGAACTTCCCCTCCAGCACATAGTCGAGCAGGTCCCCACCCCCAACGTGCCGGGTCGGCAACGGATAGATCGGCGCACCAACCTTCAACCCCGGCGGGAGTTTCCACGTCATGCTCACCGGCGCGCCCGTGGCGTTCTGGCCCGGCCAGTACGTGTGCCAACCGGGCAGCACCGAAAACTCCAGAACCACCCACCCACGCCCCCCCGCAACAATCGGCACCCCCGGCTGCAAGGGCATAAACGCAACCGTCGCCAGTTGCTGGTCACTCTCTTGCCCCCCCGGCTTCTGGCCCCCCGGCGCCACCGCCGGCTCAGGCTGAGTTCTCCCCCTTTGCACCCCATCGGGCCGGTGCGCAATCACCGCCGAGGCTGTCGCCAGCATCAGCGCACCGATAACCCCGGGTGCAAGCATCCCACGACTACGAAGGGGCGCAAGGGTTTGTTCACCCCTGGCGGGGAAATTTGCCTCCCACCCTGCAATTACCCTTCCCTGACGGACCCGCGCGTCGGCAACGAAACGTTCCCCTTTGACCGCCCGCAGCTCTGGAGTGAGCAGACGGCCACGCGCCCGACAAGCGTCGGCGGATCGCTCGTCGTGCCTGGTGCGGGCGTGCCGACGACATCATCCTCGACCTCAACCGGTTCTTCAGCAGGTGCTGAGGAAGTGGTGAGCGATGAGCGATGGGTGGTGAGTGATGAGTGGTGAAGATCCTCACCACGCGGAGCGTGGTGGTACCCAGTACCCGTACCCGGGTACCACCACGCTCCGCGTGGTGCCGCGTGCCGGGCGTGCACGCTTGCAACCAGTGCCTTGCCGAAGACTCACCACGCGGAGCGTGGTGGTACCCAATACCTGTACCCGGGTACCACCACGCTCGGCGTGGTGCCGCGTGCCGGGCGTGCACGCTTGCAACCAGTGCCTTGCCGAAGACTCACCACGCGGAGCGTGGTGGTACCCAGTACCTGTACCCGGGTACCACCACGCTCGGCGTGGTGCCGCGTGCCGGGCGTGCACGCTTGCAACCAGTGCCCCGCCGAAGGCTCACCACGCTGAGCGTGGTGGTACCCAGTACCCGTACCCGGGTACCACCACGCTCGGCGTGGTGCTGTGCGCAAACATACACTCTGCCGCCCAATCCCCACCGGCCCACCGGGCCCCCGGCTACGGGCGAGGACCACCCATGTCGACCCCACCAACGACCAACCAACCCCCCCCGCACGCGGCACCACCACCCCCCGCCGAGAAAAAGGGCAACCCCTTCAAGGAGACGCTCAACCTCCCGCAGACCACCTTCGCCATGAAGGCCGACCTGGTCATCAACGAGCCAGCCTCGCTGGCACGCTGGGAAGCCATGAACCTCTACCAAGAGCTCCGCAAGCAGGGCCAGGGCAAGCCCCGCTTCGTCTTCCACGACGGCCCACCCTACGCCAACGGCAGCATCCACCTCGGGCACCTGATGAACAAGTGCCTCAAGGACTTTGTCGTCCGCAGCAAGACCATGATGGGCTTTGACGCCCCGTATGTGCCAGGCTGGGACTGCCACGGCCTGCCCATCGAGCACAAGGTCATGACCGAGTTGTCCGAAAAAAAACAACTCCAGCCCCTCCTCGCCCTGCCCGAGGGGCAGCGCAAGATGTCCATCCGCAACTCCTGCCAGCAGTATGCCAGCAAGTTCGTGGACCTGCACAAGTCGCAGATGGCCCGCCTGCTGACGCTGGCCGACTACCAGCACCCCTATTTGACGATGGCCCCGGCCTTCGAGGGCGCAACGCTCGATGTGCTTGCCGACCTGCTCGAACAGGGGCTGGTCTACCGCGCCCTCAAGCCAGTGCACTGGAGCATCGCCAACGAGACCGCCCTGGCCGAGGCGGAACTGGAATACGAAGACCGGCAGGACACCAGCGTGTACGTCGATTTCGAGGCCCGCGACGCCGGCGCGGTGTATCGCGCCTTCGGCTTGGAGAGCGATGAGCCACGAGCGATGAGCGATGAGCAAGAGGGTGTAGAGGATGAGGGGGATGACGCCGAGGGCGGTCAGTCGGCCAAGCCCATTCCCGGCCAACTCCTCGACCAGCGCCCAACCTTCATGATCTGGACGACAACGCCCTGGACGCTCCCGGCCAATGTCGCCATCGCCGTCAACCCGAAACTGACATACGCCCTCGTCTGGATCGACGGCAATGCCACCGTCATCGCCTCGGCACTCGTCGAAAAGGTCTGCCAACTCGCCCGTGCCGAGGAGGTGGTTGTCCTGGCGCAGACGACCGGGGACAAACTCCTCGGGTTGTTTTACAACCACCCCTTCATCGACGCCAACAAGCACGGCCACAACGCCTTCCTCACCGTACCCGCCGACTACGTAACCACCGAAGACGGCACCGGACTGGTCCACACCGCCCCAGGCCACGGCACCGAGGACCACCAGACCGGCCTGGCACACAACCTGCCCGTCTACTGCCCCGTCAATGGCAACGGGCAGTACGACCAGACCACCCCCGATTGGCTGGCCGGCAAAAACATCTGGAAGGCCAACGCCGAGATCGTCGAGCACCTCCGCGCCAGCGGGCACCTCTTCTTTGACCACACCTTCACGCACAGCTACCCGCACGACTGGCGGAGCAAAACGCCCGTCATCTTCCGCTGCACCGAGCAGTGGTTCGTCGGCGTTGACCGCAAGATGAACACGCCGACGAAGACCGACGCGGGCACACTCCGCCGGGGCGCACTCGACGCCGTGGACCCGGCCAGGCCAGGCTCGGTCAACTTCATCCCCGAGTGGGGGCGCAACCGCATGCGTGGCATGCTCGAATCGCGCCCCGACTGGTGCATCAGCCGGCAACGCGCCTGGGGATTACCCATCCCCGCCTTCACCTACACCAACGCAGCCGGCGACGAAGCAACGTTCATGACCGCCGCCAGCACGCGCGCCGTCGCGGGCTATGTCCGCGCGCACGGCTCGGACGCCTGGTTCACACGCACACCCGCCGAGCTGCTCAACGACTACAAACCCGAACTAGACCACGACATCCCCACCGAGCTCAAGTACAACTATCACTCCCTCCTCGGCACGCTCAAAAAAGGACCCGACATCCTCGACGTCTGGTTCGAGAGTGGCAGCTCGTGGAACGCCTGCATGCGCCAGCGCAACCTCGGCTACCCCGCCGACCTCTACCTAGAAGGCTCCGACCAGCACCGCGGGTGGTTCCAACTCTCACTGCTCACCGCCCTGGGCGCGACGGGTCAGCCCCCGTTCAAGGCCCTGCTCACCCACGGCTTCATGGTCGATAAAGACGGCAAAAAACTCAGCAAAAGCCGGGGCGACACCGTCGAGGGCCTCATGCACAAGCACGGCGCAGACGTCCTGCGCTGGTGGGTCAGCAGCCTGGCGTATGACAACGACGTGAAGGTCGATGACGCCTACTTCGCCACCGCCGGCGAGAGCTACCGCAAGGTCCGCAACACGCTGCGATTCATGCTCAGCAACCTCTACGACTACACACCGGCCACGCACGCAGCACCACCCCCGGCGACGCTGGACGCGTGGGTGCTCGCCCAACTCGCCGAGTTATCCAAGAGCGTCGTCGCCGCGTACGACCGGTACGACTTCCGTGCCGTGCATCTGGCGGTCTACGACTTTTGCAACAACACCCTCAGCGCCACCTACTGCGCGGCCATCAAAGACCGCCTCTACTGCGACGCACCATCCTCGCCACGCCGGCGTGCCAGCCAGGGCGTGCTCTATGAGATCACCGGCACGATGGCGCGCCTGCTCGCGCCGATCCTCTGCCACACGGCTGACGAAACCTACCGCGCCCTGCTCAACGTGCCGGGGACCGACACCAAAACGTGCGTCCACCTGCTGCACTTCGCACACCCCAAGCACATCGACGCCGACCCGGCGTGGGAGCACCTCTTCGCCATCCGCCAGCAGGCCATGACGGCCGTCGAGAACGCCAAAAAAACCCTCGGCGTCGACAACCCCCTAGACATGGCCCTGACCCTGCCCAACCCCGACGGCACGCTCGACAGGTTCGACACCAACGAACTGGCCGACCTTTTTGGCGTTTCCCGCCTGCACACCGACAAGGCCGCAGGGCACGTCGCCGTCGCCGACCTGCGCGACCAGCCGATCTGCCAGCGCAGCCGAAAACGGGATGCGACGGTCAAACAGCGTTCCAACGGCACCACCCTCAGCGACCGCGATGCGCAGGCCCTTGGCCTGTCATAAACCCGTTTCCCTAGGGGAGCCTTGGCTTATTCCTAACCCCTCCCCCGAGGGGAGGGGCAGGGGTGGGGTTCGCACACGCAACAATACTAAGCAACAATACTAATAGAAGAGGTTCGCGGAGGTCGCGAAGGCTGGCGGTGGGACGCGGAGTACATGCACGGTGTGGTTTGCAGCGCGTTCAACCCAGCAGGGGTTGCCTGTCGCAGTGTTTCAACCCCGAAGGGGTTGCGGGCTGTAGCCACGGGTAAAGGCGGGGCTTCCCCGCCGGAACCCGTGGAGATGTGCGCGATCTCATTCAACCGCCCCGGCAGGGGCGGGGGAGTCCGCCGCCCCTGCCGGGGCGGACTACATCGGGTGCTGGCTCCCACGGGTTGCGCCCGCCAAAGCGCGGGCTTCACCCGTGGCTACACCCCCCGGCCCCGATGGGGCCGAAATCATCCCAAACCCACCCCCAAAGGAAACTCTCTGATGATCTCGACACCTCCGTCCGCTGAGTGATTGCCCCTCCAGGCCCTCCCTCCGGGCCCTCAGGGACCTCTGGAGTGAAACGCACCCGCCGCCACCATCACGGCGTGCCCCCGCTCACAATCCCGATCGCCGTCGCCGCCATCGAGAGGACGGCCTTCATCAGACTCTCCCCCGCGATCAATCCCGAAGCAATCGCAATCGCGTACAGCGCGCTGCTCTTGGGCGACGCCTTTTCCCACACCCACCCGATCACCGCCCCGAGCAGGAAGCTGAACGCGTTGCCGAACGGGATCACCCACGAGAGCCCAAGGCCCATCGCGCTGGGGAGGTAGCCGCGCCATTTCTGTGGCAGCAACTTGTCGATGACCACCAGCGCGATCCCCACCAGTGCGCCGATGACGATTGCGTACTTAGCACTGTCGGGCAGTTTGTGCAGTCCCTCGGTCAAGACGCGTGCGACGGCCTCCCACTGGCGTGTGGCCGGGAGGGCATACTTCTCCAGCGCGGCCTTGTGCGGGATCATCAAGAACCACGCCGGGACGATCGCGAGCGTCCCGAAGAAGACCCCGAAGAACTGGGCCAAGAACTGCTTGCGTGCGCTCGCCCCGAGCAGGTACCCGCTCTTGAGGTCTGTGAGCAGGTCCGCCGACGCGCTTGCCGCGTTCGCCGCGACGCCCGCGCTGGCCAGGTTGGGCATCACGGCCTTGGGCTGGATGACCGCGAAGGTCAGCTGCATCACCTTGCCCATCGCCCCGATCGGTGTCGTGTCCGTCTCACCCGTCGCCCGGCAGGCGACCAGGCTGAGCACAAAGCTCATCGCAATCGCGATCAACCCCGCCCACCAGTGGATGTCAAAGGCCACGATCTGCACCACCGCCAGCAGGATCGTGATGGGGATCAGCCCGATGACCATCCACTTCATCGGCACCTCGACGCGTGCGAGCGGGTCGGGCCCGCTGCTCTTGTCGCCGAAGGTCCCGAAAGCGCGGACGATGGTCCGCCAGTTCAGCGCCAGCGCGGCCAGCGAGGCCGAGACCATGATGGCCGTGCCTCCCCAGAGCGACCAGCGTGTAAACGCCAGCACGGTCCCCCCGCCGAGCACATCGATGTTCATCACCACGTCGGCCGAGGCGTTGGCCTTGTCGTACTGCCAAAGCCCTGCCGAGTCCTTCGCCCAACCCGACGCCGCGTTGGCCTGGTCCAGGCTCACCATCCACGGCCCGATCCAGAAGTAGAGCAGCACCGATCCTGCAAACATGCTCAGGCTCACACGCATCCGCGTGATCAGCCCCGCGGCGATCAGCAGCAGGCTCGTCTCAAAGCTATACCCCCCGGCCACTTTGCCGTACCAGAGGTTGTTCTTGACCCACTGCGTGCCCGGAAAATCAAAGCTCTCCGGCAGCCGGATCGGCACGGCCGCGAAGAACCTGTCCAAAAAGCCCAGCGCACCCTCGCTGGTGTTGAGCACACCCAGCAGCAGCCCCGCGCCCAGCCCCACAAGCAGCGCATACGCACGCTTGAGCGCCTCGACGCTCTCGCTGTACAGGCTCCGCAACGTCTCGGCCGCGGCCACGCCCGACGGGAAACGCAGCCCCTCGTGGTTGATCATCTGCCGCTTCATCGGCACGGCCAGGAAGACGCCCAGGCACGCCGTGCCAAAGGTGAACGACGCAACGATCCACCACGGGCTTACGGACATGCTCGACACGTCCGCGGCGGTCTTGCCCGCGGGCACCGGCTCGAGCAGCAGCAGCGCGCCGAACATCGTGGCGATGGTCGCGCCGGTGCTGCTGCCCGCAGCCGCGGCGGTGCTCTGCATGCAGTTGTTCTCCAGGATCGACATCTTCGACAGCCCGCCCCCCGTCAGCGCACGCAGGGCGTTCCAGATCACAAAGCTCATCACGCAGCTGGTGATCGCCACGCCGAAGCCCCAACCGATCGTCAGCGTCGTATAGAGGTTCGACGCGGACATGAGCATCCCGAGCACGCCACCCATGACCACGGCACGCAGCGTCAGCTGCTTCATGCTGTCGCCCTGGTAGACGTGCTTGAACCAGTAGGCGTCCTTCTGCTGGTTCGAGGCGGTCATCGGCAGCGGGGGCAGCCCCGGCGTGCCGAACTGGGCCGAGAAGTCAGACGAGGGGTCGATCCGCTGTGCTGTGCCTTGCTCGGTCCCGCTCATGCGATGGTCTTTCATGGAAGGAGAGTCGGCAGGCGTGCCCAGTGGCGTGCCCAGTGGCGTGCCCGTAGGGGAACCATATCCGCGTGAGCTGGGTTTTTTTGAGCCTCGCCGGGCATCCCGGCTTGGGCGGGGGGTCTATCTTCTTTTCATGCGACGTGGTCAAGTAGTCAGGTACAGCGGGCCGGGGTTTACTAAGGCCCAACTTATGGAGTCGGGTGGTATCTCGGCGGGGATATTTGACGCCATCCGCAAGGCCTCACGCGTCAAGGGACCTGGGCATGGCGGGCTGGACTGGCTGTTTCCCACGCCGGATGTCCGAAGGCTCATCGTCCAATGCCGAAAGGGGACGCACACCGAGCGCGGCGGCGAGCAGATCGCCCAGGCGTGGGAGGCACTCCTGGCCGGGGGGACATGACAGTTGTGGCGTGTTTGCATGCCAAACACGCCCCTGCGCAATATCCGCCTTGTTGCGCCGATGCCCACGGCGGTGCCTAGGAGGCTCTCTGCCGGGCGCTTGCCGGGGAGGGTCCAATGGTCCACCCGACCCCGCCGAGCGGCTCTGGAGCGATGCTGGTGCATCTCCACTTTTGATCCCGCCAGGTGTTCGTGCGTTGTGGGCGTGTGTGGGTGGGGCTGATACGGAAGGGACAGCATGGGACCGATGCCGATTGTTCTGAGAACCTCATCGCTGACGTGCGTGGCGTTGTTGCTGCTGGCCGGCAGTGGCCAAGCTTTGGCGCAAGGGCCAGGCGCAGGCGTGGCGCGCGTGCCGGAGGTCCCGCCGTCGATGACCAACCCACCTGCGCCGCCTCGGCCGGCGGAGGAGCGTGCGCCCGAGGCGAGCAGGACGGGGGAGCTGCAAGGGCCCCGGCGGTTGTTGCCGATTACGAGCTTTGAGGTGCGGTATGCGGAGGCGAGCCGGCAGATACCGAGGCTGCCCGGCGTGCCGGAGTTGCTGGCCGGGGCGGTTGTGAAGCTCGGCAGGCTGCCCGATGGGACGTTTGTGGCGCGTAAAGATGGGGGCGAACCGATCGACTTGCGGGTCGGTGAGTTCGCCTCCCCGACGCCAATCATGTTTGACGGCGGCCCCGAGGCGGACCTCAACGACGGCGGGGCGATCGCGGCGGTAACGACGGCCATCACGGCGGAGCTGCGAAGGCGCGGGGTCGTAGGGGTATTCGTTACCCCGATCGTCGCGGGTGTCGATGCAGCTGGCAGGACCATCGACGGCGAGGTGGACGAGTCGCTGGCCGACGTGCGTAAGCCGGCCGGGCGCACGTCGTTCCGGCTGGAGATCTTTGTCGCGCCCGTCGGCGAGGTGCGGACGCTGGCCATCGGCGACCGCGTGCCGGTGGAGGAACGGCTGAACAGCCCGGTGCACGCGCTGATTCGCAAGCGGTCGCCGGTGCAGGTGGGGGACACGATCGACAGGAACCTGGTTGACGATTACACGCTGCGGCTCGGCCGGCATCCGAACCGGCGTGTGGACGTGGGGGTCTCGCCCAACTCTGACAAGGGGGACTTGTCGCTGGATTATCTGGTGAGCGAGGCCAAGCCGTGGCAGGTGATTTTGCAGTTGTCTAATACCGGCTCGTACCAGACGAGCCAGCTGCGTCAGCGGATCGGGTTCCAGAACACGCAGCTGACGGGCAACGACGACGTGCTGAGGCTGGACTATCTGACGTCGAACTTTGACTCGGCCAACGCGTTGTTGGGCAGTTACGAGATGCCCTTCCTGGCCGAGCGGCTGCGGCTGCGCGGGTATGGCAGTTACAGCGAGTACTCCGCCAGCGAGGTTGGCTCGTCGCAGGACTTCAACGGGGAGAGTTGGCTCGTCGGCGCGGAGCTGAACTGGAACTTCTACCAGCAGCGGGAGTGGTTCATCGATGCGGTCTTCGGCGCTCGGTACGAGAACATCCGCACGCAGAACAACACGCTGTCAGAGACAGGGCAGTCGGGGTTCTTTATCCCGAGCGTCGGGGTGGTGCTGTCGCGGAACAACGAGAAGTGGAGCACCAACGCGGGGGTCTCGCTGGAGTTCAACGTCGCAGGGTGGGGGGGGACGGGGACGAGCCAGGAGCTGCTGCCGTTGGGTCGGTTTGCGGCGGACCAGGACTTTCAGATCGTGCGTGGGAATGTTGAGCAGAGTTTCTTTTTAGAGCCGCTCTTGGCGCCGGATTCGTTTGCGGGCAAGGGGCTTGGGCCTGGGCAGGTCTGGCAGCCTGGGATGACGCTGGCGCATGAGATTTATGTTGGTGGGAAGTTTTTCACATCGGTCGACCAGCGGCTGGTGTCGAACTTCCAGGACGTGCAGGGTGGGTTGTTCACGGTGCGTGGGTACCCGGAGAACTTCGTGGCCGGGGACAAGACGGTGTCGCTGACGGGTGAATACCGGCTGCACATCGACCGGCTGCTGGGTGTTGACCCGAACAACTACGGGACGTTTTTGGGCCAGCCCTTCCGTGGCAAGGCGCAGGAGCCATTCGGGCCGACGGACTGGGGTGTGATCGTGCGTGCGTTCTGCGACTCGGCGGTGGTGTATCAGTCGGACAAGTTGCCGTTTGAGAACAACAGCACGCTGATGAGCGTGGGCGTGGGCACGGAGGTGCAGCTGTGGCGGAACTTCAACGGGAGGGTCGATTGGGGCTTCCCGGTGCGGGATGAGACGTCCAACGGAAGGACTGTCGAGGCGTGGGATGGGCGGGTGTCGTTTATTGTTACGGTGATTTTCTGAAGGTTGGTCGGTGAAGCCCCGGCGATTTGATGCCGGGGTTTGTGGAAGTGATAGATCGTGGCGGATGCACGGCGGCCACGGGGCCTGGGCTTGAGTTTGCGAAGGATTTCCATGAAAACGATTGCTGCAACGTTTGCTGCCGGTTTGACGGGTGGTTCTTTGGCTGCCGGCAGGGGCGGGCCGGGGGCGTTGCTGCTGGCATTGCTGGCCGGGACGGTGTGCAGCAGCGCGCTGGGCCAGCAGGCAGCGACGGGGCCGGTGGACCCGCGTGTGGTGGCCGGGTCGGCGGCGTTTGCCCGGCATGGGAACGACTTTACGATCACGACCAGCCGGGTTGCGATCATCAACTATTCGAGTTTCAATGTTGGCGCGCAGGACTCGGTGCGGTTTGTGCAGCCCGATGCGCAGAGCCGGGTGCTCAACCGGATCACCAACATGATGCCCACGACTATCCAGGGGCGCGTGTCGGCCAACGGGCAGGTGTATTGGATCAACCCGGCGGGTGTAACCTTCACGCCGACGGCGACGATCAATGTTGGGCAGTTTTTCGCGGCGGCGGGGGCGTTGTCGGACAAGGACTTCCTGGCCGGGGTGAACAACTTTACGGGCCTGAAGGGGAAGGTTGAGAACTACGGGAGCATCACGGCCGGGTCTGTGAACCTGGTCGGAGCGGCAGTGGCGAACTATGGGACGATCCACGGCCTGGAGAACGCGGTGGTGCTCGCCTCGGGCGATGAGGTGCTGGTGCAGCAGCGCAGCGGCGGGGGGGGCGAGGGGAACCTGTTGGTGCGCGTGGCTGGCGGGGCGGGGGTTGGTGGTGTGGTGAATAAAGGTGAGGTGGTGGCGCGTAAGCGTGTGGCGTTTGCGTCCGGCGACATTGCGTCGCTGGCCATTGACAGCCGGGGGTTGGTGCGGGCGCCGGTGGTTACGATGGATGCGCCGCGTGGGAACGTGCTTGTGGGCGGGCGTATTGATGCGAGCAACGCGCGCGGGGCAGGCGGGACGGTGCAGATCACGGGGGATCGGATTGCTCTTGACGGGGCGCAGATCGATGCCAGCGGGAGCCACGGCGGGGGTCGGATCAACATCGGTGGCAACGAGCGCGGGGAGCCCGGGCCGCTGGGGAGCAGCCAGAGCGTGTACGTCTCGGGTGGGTCTTCGCTGCGTGCCGACGCGACGGTGTCGGGCGACGGCGGGCGGGTGATCGTTTGGAGTGAGGTGGCGACGAACTTCCAAGGCTCGGCCAGCGCGAGTGGTGCGGGGGCGAGCGGGTCGGGTGGGTTGATCGAGACGAGTTCGCGTGGGTCGCTGAGCGTGGCCAGTGAGGGGATCACGGCGGCGGCGAGCGGGACCGGGCAGGCTGGGCTTTGGTTGCTGGACCCGTCGGACATAACGATCCAGGCGGGCGGGGCGACGGCCGGGCCGCCGGTGGATTTGTTTAACCCGGTGGGGGCTTCGGGCGTTGTTACGACGACGGACATTCTCAATGCGTTGGCGACGACGAACGTAGAGATCTCGACGGCGGCGGGGACGGGTGGTGCCGGGACGATCACGGTGGCGGGGAGCACGAACCTGGTTTATGCCGGGGCCGCGGCACGGACGCTGACGCTGACGGCCAATTCGTCGATCACGATGAACGCCGGGGCGGTGCTCTCGAGCAGCAACGGCGCGCTGAGCGTGGTGCTCAATGCCGGGGGGGTGGTGGATGTCAACGGTGCGGTTACGACCAACGGCGGGGCGTTTACGGTCGCCAGCACGGCGACGGGGTTTACCCTTGGCACGACCGGGAGTGTGAACACCTCGCTTGCGGGTGGTGATGGAGGGGTGATCTCGATCCGCCCGACGGGCGCGGTGGTTGTGAGTGGGCCGATCAGCACGAACGGGAATATTTCTGGTGCCGGGCTTGCGACGGCCGAGTCGGCCTTGCCGATTGTGCAGATTTCGGGGACGGAATTGACGGTCAACAGCACCGGGAGCATTGTGGGCGCGACGGGTGCGCGTGGTGGTTCGATCTCGGCGGTGATCGGCGGTGGCAACATCACGCTGGCCGGGCCGGTTACGACGACGACGGTGGGGCCGCAGGGTTCGTTCGTGCGGCTGTCAGCCGGGGGCGTGGTGAGCCAGAGTGGCGCGGGCGTGATCACCGGCGGTGCGCTGGCGGTGCGTGCCGGTGGGCAGATCACCCTTGATCTTGCGAACCAGTTGCGGGCCAACACGGATGCGACGGCGACGTTTGGCGCGGCGTCGATGACGAGCACGCTGGGTGGGATCACCTTCCGCAACGGCTTTGGGATCAACATCACCCCGATCGGGGCGTTGGCGTTTGTGGGGGATGCGGGCACGGGCGTTGCGCAGACGGCGGGGCTGACGGCAACGTCGGCGGGGTCGAACATTGTCCTTACCTCGACGGGCGGGGGGATTCAGTTGGTGGGTGCGGCGGTTGCAGCACCTGTTACGACGGGGACGGGGACGGTAACACTCAATGCGCTGGGCACCTCTGGCATCGCCTTTGAACAGAACGCCAACGCGCCGATCACGACGACAAACCTCACGCTGGGGTATGTCCCCGGCGGCAGCGGCGCTGCGCTGCTGGACCGTGCAAACAACAACATCGGCCGGCTGGATGCGAACCTGACGGGCGGGGGCACCAACGCGTTTATCCGCTTGCGGAACGACGCGAGCCTGGTGGTGGGCGACGTGGTGCTGCCGTCGCCTGCGCACAGCGCTGGCAGCGATGTGGCGGGTAACTTTTTGTTGCTACGGTCGAACGGGAGCGTAACGCAGGGGGCGGGCACGAGCATCGTCGGGCGTGGTTTGGCGCTGCTTGGGTCGGGCGACTATGTGCTGGCGAACACTGGCAACAACGTGAGTGTGCTGGCCACGAGCGGGCCGGGGAATGTCAGTTACCGCGACGCGGCGGGGGGGCTTGAGATCGGGTCGATCGACGCGACGACGCCGTTGAGCTTTGGCACGCGGGGGAACGTTGTGGGAGTGAGCGTGGGGGCTGCGCCCGACGGGACGGTGGGCAACGGGGGCCGCTTTGACCTGCGTGTGGACGGCGGGGTGATCTCGCAGACTAGCGCGGGGAGGGTTTTGGTCGACACCTTGAGTGTAACGAGCGTTGGGGCGGTGAACCTGCTGGCGAGCGCGACGAACAACGCCGACGCGGTGGAGGGGTTGGTAACGGGGACGAACTCGCGGTTCCGCTTCCGGGACGTTGACGGCGTGGCGGTTGGTGCGGCCGGGGGGCTGACGGGTATCACGACCAACGACAGCGATGTGGACCTGATCACTGGGGGCACGCTGGTGATCGGCGAGGCGATCAACGCCGACGGCACGCCGGGGGGTGCGCTGGGTGGTGTGTCGCTGACGAGCGACAACGGTGCGACGCAGAGTGCCAGCATCACGGCCAACCGGCTGCTGCTGACTGGTAGTGGGAACTTTGCGCTCGATGGTGTGAACAACAGCGTGGTGATCTTGAACGCATCGGTGCTGTCGGGCGGGTCGGCAACGTCGATCCGCCTGCGGAGCGACACGGCGTTGACGACGGTGGAGGCGGTCGGCAACTCCGTGGGTGAGGGCCGGCCGGGGCTGCTGGCACTCACGAGCAACAACAGCGTTGTGCAGGCCGTGGGGACGACGACGGACGTGCAGAACATCGTGCTGCGTGGGAACGGTAGTTACACGCTGCGCGCCGGGCCGGTCTTTACGACGGTGCCGACGGGGACAACGACGCTGGCGGCGAACCTGGGTGGTGCGACGAGTTTCATCAACATCACCAATATCGGCGCGTTGGTGGTGGGGACGGTCGATGGGACCGGCGGGATCACGCTGCCGACGGCGGGTGTGAACATTGTGCGGTTTGCCAACGCGACGGGGACGCAGGTAACGCCCTCGACGGTTACGCAGGGTGCGGGGGCCGGTGAGGGGATCACGGCGGGCGGGTTGATCGTGGCCGGGAGCGGGAGCGTTACGCTGGGCAACGCGCTCAACAACGTCGGCGTGCTGGCCGGTGCGATGGACACGGGCACGTCGGTTTATTTGGCCAACACCGGGGCGTTGTCCATCGGCGTGGTGGCCAACGACACGGGCCTGCCTGTGGCGCAGCGGGTTTCGGCGACGGGCTTTACGGGCACGACGCTGACGGTTGTGAACGTTGGGAGTATGGGCTTTGACCAGCCGACGAACCTTGGGGCGACGGTTGGGACGCTGCGGTTCACGGCGGGGGCTGTTACGCAGGGGGCCGGTGGTGCAATCACGGCCAACGCGCTGGGCGGGGTCTCGACGGCGGGCATCGTGCTCGATGGGGCCAACGACGTGAACACTGTTGCGCTGACGACGCTGCCGGGGACGGGGGATATTACGTTCAACGGCAACAGCGGGTATACAGTCGGCACGGTCTCGGGCGTGGCCGGGTGGAACGGCGGGGTGAACCTTGTTGGCGTGCTTGCAACGCGTGGCGCCGGGGCGACGCCCGGGGATGGGGCGGTCGTTACGCTCTCTGGCAACGGGCTGATCGGGCAGTCGGCGGATGTTGCGGGCGTGGCAACGGGGAATGTGGAGGGGGATGTTGTGCGCCTCACCGGCAGCGGGTCGGCAGACCTTGGCACGTCGCTGTTCAACGACGCCGACGCGCTGGAGGGTGCGTTGACGACGGCGGGTTCGGCGCTGGTGTATGCCGACCGGAACAACCTGCGTATCGGGCACACCGGTGGGCTGGCGGGTGTCTTGACGAACAACGGGAACATCACGATCCGCACGGGTGTGTTTGATACGCCCAGGACCAACCCGCCGGTGGTGGTCGGGGCGTTGACGGTGGGCGAGGAGGTCTCGGCGGGGACGGGGCTGGTGGTCATCGACAGCACCGGCGGGGCGACGCAGACGGGCACGGGGCGGATCCTTGCCGGTGGGTTGAGCCTGCTGGGACAGGGTGCGTTCATCCTCGATACGCTGAACAACGATGTGGACACGCTGGCGGGGCTGGTTACGGGCGCGACCTCTGGCCTGGCGTTCCAGGACGACGACGGGTTTGATATCGGCACGGTGGGGACAACGCTGGGCGTGAACGTTGGCACCGCGGCGGGCAACGCGCTGGTGCTGCGGTCGTCGGGCCTGGTCACGCAGAGCCAGGGGCTTGTAACCGGAGGGCTTGGGCTGCGGGGTGTGGGGCCGACGTATGTGCTCACCAACTCGGGCAACAGCTTTGCGGTGCTGGCCGCGAGCACGAGCGGGGCGGGTGGGATCACCGCGCGGACGGGCGTGGCGGCGCAGATCGGGACGGTTACTTCGCCGGATGCGAGCACGATCAGCGGGGTGAACACGGGGGCGACGACGGGCGTGGTGGCATTGCAGAGCACGGCGGCGTTCACGCAGGCGGCCGGTGCGTCGGGTGTGATCACGACGGATCAGTTGGTGCTCATGGGTGCCGGGCCATTTACGCTGACGAACACGGGCAACGACATCAACCGCTTGGCAGCCGGGCCGTCGAACAGTGCGGACACGCCCGCAGGGGATCGGCTGACGAGCGGGCCGACGTCGATCTCGTTCGTCAACGCCGACGGGTTTGCGGTTGACACGATCGACCCTGCGGGTGTGAACATCGGTGTGGTGTCGGGGCTGAACACTGCGGGGGGCATTGGCCTGTCCGCCTCCAACGGGGACCCGATCACACTTCGGCAGAACGTCGTGAGCACCGGCGGCGGTGCGGTGGTCTTCTCCAACGCGGTGCTGCTCGATGCGCCGGGTCCCTCGCGGACCGTTACGGTCAACGGCGGCAACGGGATCGTGCGGTTCTATGGGCCGATCGATGGGGCGGTTGGGACGACGAACCAGCAGCGCCTGGTGGTGCGCTCGGCCGCGGTGCCGAGTGTTGATTTGCCGCCGATTGGGCTGTCGGGGAACATTGGCAGCACGCGTGCGTTGCTGTCGGCGGACATTGGCGGGAACCTCGGGTCGGTCCCGGCGTCGTCGACGGTGGTCTTTGCGAGCAACTGGTTGCAGGCCGTGGGGCCGAACCAGCACCGCATCTCGGTTACGCCCGGCAGCGGCCCGTTTGTGGTTACGGCACAGGAGAGCGTGCGGTTTGGGGACCAGCAGAAGGTGCTGAGTTTCGGGAACATGACGATCAACAGCACGGGCGCCAACGGGACCGCCAACGGCGGGGACACGGGCGCAAACCGGGGCGTGGCGCGGTTTGGTGATGTGTCGGCGGTGGGGGACTTGACGGTCAACGCCGACCGCATCGAGTTTGTGCTGCGCCCGATCGCGGGTGCGGGTTCGCCGTCGCGGCCGTTCGGGCCGAACTTTGTTGGGAGCGTGCGTGAGCAGTTTGCCGAGAACGGCGTCGGGCCGGACGGTGGCTTCCACCCGGCCAGCGACACCAACGGGGCGGACGTTGTGGTCAACACGCTGAACATGTCGGTGGAGCCGACGTTGTACCTCTTCGGGCTGGCGGTCTCGCGTGGTGCGGCGAGTGTGGCGGGTGTGGTTACCAACTCGCTCTTTAGCATCTCGAACCCCGGGGGGACGAGCGTGCCCGGGTATGGCGGGGCGTTTGACCTGCGGATTCGGCCCAACCCGGTTACGCTGGCGGCAAACTTTTTGCCGTCGAGCGGCCCGCTGCCGGCGAGCATGCCGGGGTTGGATTTGATCGCAACGGGCACGCAGGGTGCAGTTGAGATACGCAACCCGATTTTGGTGCCCAACTTGCCGGAGGTTGATGCGGGTGTTCGGCTGGACCGAGCTAACCGCGAGTTCCTGTCGCGGTTGCAGGTGCGTCTGCTGACTGATGATGATCCTGCCGCAGCGTTGGACCGGCTGGTGGGCATCTCCTTCTATAACAACGCGACGGGTCGCACGGCCGAGCCATCGCGCGATGGGCCAGCGTTTGTCCAGCGGCTTCGCGAGGACCACGGCGTGAGCGTCGGGCGTATGAACAACACGGCGACGACGCAGGTTCGGCTGGCGTACGAGAACCTGTTTGGCCTGCAGCCTGATGGGACATCCTCGTCGGCGCGGCTGCGGGATCAGTTTGCCCGGTCGTACGCGGCTTGGGCGCAGGCCGTGCAGGGTGAGGCGGGCACGCCGAGGGAGTGGGGGGCGTTTATCAAGGATGAAGGTGGGGATGCGTACCAGAGCCTGCTGCGGGTGCGTGAGTTCTTTGCGAGCATCGAGACGCTCGGATTGTCCAGAGGTGAGAACGCGATCCCCAAGGATGTTCTCATCGAGGAGGTGCGCCCCGGCGCGGTGCCGCCGGCGGAGTTCCGCGCGTTGATTTTGGGCACGGCCAGCGCGGTGCCGGCGTCGTTGCAGTCGGGGGCTGGGGCTGGGGCGGGGTCTGGTGAGGGTGTTGGGGCCGGGGCGGGTGCTGCTGTGCCCGCGGTTGATCGTCAGCAGGCGTTGGCGATCGAGCAGCGTTTCAACGATTTGTTCCTGCTTCAGGTGCCGGTGGTAGATGGCAAGGGCGTGCCTGTTGCCGGGGGCGCGACGCAGGCGCGGTTCAACGCGATGAAGGGGAGCTTTGGGAGCGCGTTGGGCGGTTATGCGGCGGCGCGGGGTGGTGCCGGGGACGCGGCGTCGTTCGATGCGTATCTGCGTGCAAGCGACCCGGTCGCGGCGGGGTACCTGGCGGAGGTGCGTGGGTTCCTGGCCGACCTGAAGCGTTTGGGGATGACACCCGCGGCGTTGCAGGAATCGCAGGGCAAGACGCTGGAGATGGTGCGGCCGAACAACATCTCGCCGGAGGCGTTTGCGCAGTTGGTTCTGGGCGTGGGGTTCTGATTCGGATCGTCGCTGTAAGTTGGGCGTGCGAAGTGGATAACCGCGCCCCTGCCCCTCTTTGCCAGAACGTTCTGGGAGTGGCCTTCATACAAAGTTCTTGCTGCATTTCTCGGTGCGTCTGTGCCTCGGTGGTGGAATCTGTTTGCTGTGCAGGTTGGAAGCCTGAACTAACGGGAACCCCACCCCTGCCCCTCCCCTCGGGGGAGGGCTTCAAGAAAAGGAACAACTGCGATCTGTGTGAGGCCCGGTGCCTCTAGCCCTTTGCCGGCGGGTTGGCCTTGAGCCACTGGCGCAGGGCGCGGACTTCGTCGAGGGTCAGGTGGTGGGGGTTGCGCTCGGCAAAGCCAGCCGGGCCTGCGGCGTCTATGAGGGCGGGGAGTTTGTCCTGTTTGATCTTCAGTTCGTGCGCGGCCTCGGCGGGTGTGTAGGTTCGCACGGCGGCCTTGGGCTTTTCGGGGGTGCTCTCTTTGAGGGTGATGGTGCGGTTGAGCAGGAGCGCGCCGGGGCGTGAGTCGGGGTCGATGGTGAAGTAGCCCAGACGCTCGAACTGGAACGCCTGGCCGACGGGGGCGTCGGCGAGGATCGGGTCGAGTTTGCAGCCGGTGCAGACCTTGATGGAATCGGGCGTGAGGTCATCGGCCCAGTTGCCGGTGCGTTCGCCCGGGGCCTCGGCGTTGAAGAGTCGGTCGAAGAGGCGGACGTGGCCGGTGATGGTGTGGTGGGCGCTGATCCAGTGGAGTGTGCCCTTGACTTTTTTGTTTGTGAGCGCGTCGGCACCCGGGGGGGCGTTGCCGCCACGTGTGGCGGGGTCGTAGGTGCAGCGGACGAGGTTGACCTTCCCGTCGGGGCCTGTCTCGAATCCTGTGCAGGTGATGAAGTAGGCCCAGCGCAGGCGGACCTGTGCGCCGGGGGCGAGGCGGTGGAACCCTTTGCTCGGCTCGGGCATGAAGTCTTCGCGTTCGATGAAGAGCTCGCCGGTGAATGGGAGTGTGCGCTTGCCGCTGGAGGGGTCCTCGGGGTTGATGACAAACTCGACATCTTCGACGCGCCCGGCGGGCCAGTTGTCGATGACAACGCGGAGCGGGTCAAGGACGCACATGGCGCGCGGGGCGGACTTGTTGAGCACAGTGCGTGTGGCGTTCTCGAAGCGTGCGATGTCGATGACGCTGTCGAACTTGGTTACGCCGACGTCTTCGCAGAGCAGGTGGATGGCCTCCGGCGGGACGCCGCGCCTGCGGATGCCGCAGAGGGTGGGCATGCGTGGGTCGTCCCACCCGGCGACGGCGCCGGTCTGGACCATCTTCAGGAGGTTGCGTTTACTCAGGACGGTGTAGGTGAGTTGGAGTTTGGCGAACTCGACCTGCCGGCTGTGCCAGATCGTTGTGCCCCAGGGGCCTGAGCCGTCGGGTGTTCGGCCTTCGTTGATGGCGTCGATGAACCAGTCGTAGAGGGGGCGGTGGTTTTCGAACTCGAGGGTGCAGATGGAGTGTGTGATCTGTTCGAGGCTGTCCTCGATGCCGTGGGCCCAGTCGTACATGGGGTAGATGCACCATTTGTCGGCGGTGCTGTGGTGGTGTGCGTGCAGGACGCGGTACATGACCGGGTCGCGGAGGTTGAAGTTGGGGCTGGCCAGGTCGATGCGTGCGCGGAGGGTGAGGCTCCCGTCGGGGTGCTTGCCGGCCTTCATCTCGCGGAAGAGGCGCATGCTCTCTTCGGGCGGGCGGTCGCGGTAGGGGCTGGTGGCGGGGACTGCGGGGGTGCCCCGGCGTGCGGCGACCTCGTCGGCGGTGAGCTGGCAGGCGTAGGCCTTGCCCTTCTTGATGAGCTCCTTGGCGAACTCTTCCATCTGCTCGAAGTAGGAGCTGGCCAGGAAGAGGCCCCCGGCGTGGGGGCCGTGCGCGAAGCCACCGCCGAGGGGTTCGGTCAGCCAGGAGACGTCGGCCTTGATGCCGTCGACGTAGCGCTGCTCTTCTTTGCTCGGGTTGGTGTCATCGAAGCGGAGGTTGAAGCGGCCGTGGTATTTTTTGGCCAGGGAGTAGTTGAGGCAGATGGACTTGGCGTGCCCGATGTGCAGGTAGCCGTTGGGCTCGGGTGGGAAGCGCGTGTGGACGCCGCGTGGGGTGCCCAGGCCGGTTGTGCCGGTGAGGCCCCATCGTGCGTGTGCGATGTCCTGCTCGATGATCTGCTCGATGAAGTTGAGGGGGCGTGCGGCTGGACCGGGGGTGGGCGTGGGGCCGGGGGTGTCGCTTGCCGGGTGTTCGTGCGGAGGCTCGGCCATGGGGTGGGATGGTAGATAGAAGGTTGGGGGCCGGTGGGGTGCGGGTGGGGGATCGGTGCCGGTTTACATTCTGTTCGCAACCCGTGGGGGTATATGTGGGCGTTGTGGCGGCCCTTCCCTCAACTGCCCCTGTGGCCTATCATCTCGACCCATCTACGAGCGTGGCTGGGGTGTTGGCGATTTTCTTGGGCTGCTTGGCACGCGACTATTCGGAGAACTGCAATGGCACACAAAAAAGGGCAAGGCTCGACGAAGAACGGGCGCGACAGCAACCCGCAGTTCCGGGGTGTGAAGCTCTACGCCGGGGAGACGGCTAAGCCCGGGTCGATCATCGTGCGGCAGGTTGGCACGCCGATCCACGCGGGGTTCAACGTCCGCCGGGGGAAGGACGACACGCTCTTTTCGGTGGCCGATGGGACGGTGGTGTATCAGGGCCGGAAGGTGCACGTCGCGCCGGCGGACCCGAAGACGCCCCGGCCGTTTTATCTGGGCAAGTAAACCATCCTGGGCAAGTAAACCACCTGGGCAGTCGCTGGCCGAGGGGCCGGCTTGCGTTGGCCGTGCGTCATGGCAAGCAGCAACAACCCCGTAGATGCGAACCTCTCGGCACACTTGGCGCTGCAAGCGCCGTGGCGGCTGGGTTATTTGCAGCGCATCGCCGAGGGTGAGAGCGGTGTTGATGGGGATCGACAGGCCGGGGCGGGGGCATCTTGTTTTCTGGATGAGTATTGGTCCTCGCCGCAGCGCGACGTGGCCAACCATGTGATCGTGCGTACGCGGTGGGGGATGATTTTGCTCAACGCATTCCCGTACGCCAACGGGCATTTGCTTGTGGCGCTCGGGCAAGGCCGGCCGAGGTTGTTGGATTACACGCCTGTCGAGCGAGCCCGGCTGTGGGCGCTGGTTGACGCGGCGGCGGACCTTGCGGAGGTGGCTTTGCAGCCGCAGGGGTTGAATATTGGCATGAATCAGGGGCGTGCGGGGGGCGCGGGCGTGCCGGGGCACTTGCATGTGCATGTGATCCCGCGGTGGGGTGGTGATACGAATTTTATTACGACGGTGGCGCGTGTGCGTGTGATCCCGGCGAGCCTGGAGGCGATGGCCGAGCGGTTTGCGCGGGCGTGGGAGAAGATCGGGCCTGGGTGGTCGGGTGTGCTCGGGGCGAGTGAGATGGATCGCCACTGATTTTTGCGGGTCCGAAGTGGCCAACCTCACGCCTGCCCCTGCCCTGCCCCTGCCCTCGGGGGAGGAGTTTGATACGAGGAACATCGGCAATCTGTATGAGTGCGTGTGCCCGTCTGTGGCGGTATGCTGGCACGACCTTGGCACGCACGCGGTAGGGTTAGGCGTTCATCCAGCTCTTGACGAAGACCTCTGCCAGCAGCCAGAGGGCCGCGGCCAGGGCGGCCATGCCCAGCAGAGTCTGGATGGTCATCACCAGGACTTCGCGCCAGTAGTGGTCGAGTTTTTTGCTGCGTACGGCTTTGTACGCGACGGCGATAAAAAAAGCCATCGGGACGATCCAGATGTACCACGTGCCGTGCATGCTCAGAGCGTCGATGAAGGGGCGGTAGGAAAAGTGCATGGGCTTCCTGCTGATATGCTATCGGCGGCGTGCGTCCGGGTCGGTGCTGCGCTTGCGGCCCCACGCGGCATCGACCATCGCGATGAGGTTGAGCATCCCGGCCAGGCAGGTGAATAGCCCGCCGATCTCGCGCATACGGCCTAAAGAGGGCACGTTGGGTGGGCGGTCGGCGAGGGTTGAGAGGCGCTTGGTGCCCGTCGCAGGGTCCTTGAACTCGATGGGATTGTCGGTGATCGGCTCGCGCACGGCGATGGCCAGGCCGGTGGCGGGGTCGCGGATCTCAAAGGGCTTGGCGTTGCGGCGGATGAGCACCGGACGCCCGCCGAGGTAACTCTCGGCGAGCACCTTGAAGCGACGCTGGTGCAACTGGTCGACGGCGATGGCAACGGGGCCGACAAAGAGTGTGCCGATGATGCCGACCATCTCGCGGTCAACGGGCGTGATGATCGGGGGTGAGGTGGTCGATGCGGGCATGTAGAACTGCCCGGAGTCCACGGCGTCGATCCCGGCCGTCAGCAGCCCGCAGGCGAAGAGGCCCAGCACGCCGAGGGCGATGAGCCTTGCCCGCCGGCGGAGGCCGAGGTACCAGTGCCCAAGGCCTGGGAGGAAGAACGCCAGCAGGAGCGCGACGGGCTGGAAGCGCTCGGGGAAGAGGTCTTCAGCGGCGTTCTGGTCGAGTGTGGTCATTGTGGGCGGGGTGGGCGGGGTGGGGCGGTGGGTGGGGCTGGCTGTGGGGGTGGTCAAGAAGGTGGTGGCGGGGTGGTTGACTGTGGGCGTGGGGGTCATAGCCTAGGGGCGCATCAGCCGGGCGATGGGCGCTTGGGTGATTGGTCTGGTGGCGGGCGTTCTGCCTGCCGAGCTTTGCACGAGGTTGTCTATGTCGAGCAAGAAGATTCAAGGGGCCGGTTCTGTGCCAGCGGGGACGTTGCTTGCGGGCGCGGGCGTTGATGGGGGTGCGCTCGTTGATGACGCGCTGCTGGCGGCGGTCGTGGGCGCCGAGGTGCTCGGGGCCAAGAGGCCGGGCAAGGAGCCCGACGGGGACGTGCCGGGCAAGGGCAAGGAGGAGGAAGAGGACCTCGACGACGACCTTGAGGACCTTGAGGACGATGACGACGATGACGGCGACGATGAGGATGAGGACGTCGATGAGGATGAGGATGAGGATGAGGACGTCTTTGAGGATGATGAGGAAGAGGAGGAAGAGGACGAGGAAGAGGACGAGCTTGACGACGAGACGGAGTTTGACGACGACGACGACCTGGATTACGACGACGACGACGACGAAACGCAGGAGTTTGGTGCCGGGGCGGACGATGAAGACAACGGCGTTTGACCACCCGAGGGTGGGTGGGCACCGCTGGAGTGCTTGCTATGTCATCGCTTGATCCTGCAAATGTTGGTCAGAACGCACCCCAGGGCCAGAACATTCCCGAGCGTGGGCGCAGGGCGAGCGATAGGGCCAGCGAGCGGGCTGGCAATGGGGATCGGCGTGCCGCCGGTGTGTCTGACCGGCGTGTGCCAGGCTCGGACCGCCGGGCCCCTGGTAGTGCGGGGCAGGGTGGGCAGCGGTCGGGCCTGGAGCGTCGGCGTGGTGCGGGCCGCCGGCTGAGCGACTTCGGTCGCCGGGCCGAGGAGGGGGACTTGACGCCCGAGCAGTTTTTATTCGTGATGGCGATCGAAGAGTTCAAGCATGGCAACGAGATCACGCACCCTGCGTGGACGGACGTGCTGGAGGTGATCCGGCTGCTGGGCTACCGGAAGGTGGCGCCCAGCGAGATCACACTGCGCAACGCCGAGGACTGGCGTGAGCCAGCCACTGCCCCGAGCAACGTCCGCCCGCAGGGGTGGGAGAGGCGCTTCCGCCTCCCGAACGCCGAGGGTGCCCAGGCGAGCAACCCGACAAACAAGCGTGCGGCGTAGAGATCCAAGCCCGTCTCGGGGCCAGGCCCGTGGTGATACAGGCCAAAAAGCCTTGGTGCAGTGGGGCGTGTTCTTTGTCCAGGGGCCATGCAATACACCTCGGGTGTGGTTCGTTGTGCTGCTGTAAAGACGCACAACCAACGGAGATACCCATGAGCCCGACGACCGCATCGCCCCTGACCATCACACACAAACTCGCCAAGATCACCCTCGCGCTGGCCCTGCTGGCCGGGGGCACGGCGGCCCTTGCCCAGCCCGCGGCCAACCCGGGCGATGCGCTTAAGGGGCCGCAGGTGCCTGAGCGCAACACGCCGGGTGGGTCGGGGAGCTTTGGTGAACAACGAGGGGAGCTTGCCCGTCGCACGGAGGTCTCACTCCCGTTCCCGGCGTTTATGCGGATGGTGCGCGAAACCCTAAGAACACCCAGAGGCAGGGAGGATGCTGCGTGAGTTTGGTGGTCCCGGTGGGCCCGGTCGTGGTCGTGGTGAGGGTCGTGGTGAGGGTCGTGGCAGAGGGCCTGGTGGCCCGCCGGTGGGGGACCCCATGCAGGATGGTGCGCCGCCGGCGGCGATGAGTGAAAAGGACCGTGCGGCAGTGTTGGCCAAGGTGCAGGAGCTCCGTGCTCAGGCCCCCAAGGCCGAGGACGCGCAGACGGCGGTGTGGGGCGCGCTGACAGAGCCGCAGCAGAAGGCCGTACAAGTGAAGGTCGATGACTTCAAGGCCAAAGAGACGGCTCGGCGCGACGAGCGGTACAAAGAGCAGCAGAAGAAGCGCTTCGAGGAAGGAAGAGGGCAGGACAAGAAGCCCGGCGGGGGCAAGGCCCCGGCGAAGCTCGACGAGGCCAAGCGTGCCGAGGTGCTCGCATCACTGCCACAGCAAGCACAAGATCGGCTGGGCAAACTCCCCGCCGAGCAGCAGGACCGCTTGCTGGCGCGTCTGGCTGAGTTGCCTGCGGACCGCCGGGCGGAGGCCCTCAAGCGGATGGCCGAGCGCGGGCGCGG
>JAJTGZ010000079.1 GCA_021299385.1 Phycisphaeraceae bacterium
GGAGGCCCAACATGCCCTGGCGGGAGTGGTCGATCATGTCGTCTCGAGAAGAGTTTGTCGCGCTCGCAACATCGCCCGCGATGGGCGTGGCTTTCGCGTCGCTGTGCCGGCGCTTCGGCGTCAGCCGCAAGACTGGCTACAAGTCGCTGGTGTTGCACCGCCAAGGTCTACCGCTTGATGATCGACCGCGTCGGCCGCGGCGTTCGCCGGCGATGACGCCCGAGTCCATCGCCCAGCGCGTCGTCGATGCGCGCGACCGCCACCCGGCCTGGGGCGCACGCAAGCTCGCGGCGTGGCTGGCGCAGCGCGGCCTCGACGGCACGCCGTCGCCGAGCACCATCAACAGAATCCTGCACCGCTATGACCTCATCGACGCGTCGGCCTCGCGTGCGGCGACGGCGTTCGCGCGCTTCGAGCGTGCGCGAGCCAACGAGCTGTGGCAGATGGACTTGTAGGGCCACGTTGCGATGACGCGCGGCGGCCGCTGCCACCCGCTGTCGGTGCTGGACGATCACTCGCGCTTCGCGCTGACGGTGCGCGCGTGCGACAACGAACGCGAGGGGACGGTGCGTGCGCATCTGACGGCTGTTTTCAGGCGATTTGCGCTCCCCGATCGCGTGCTGTGCGACAACGGATCGCCGTGGGGGTTCGCCGTGGGGGATCGCCGGCGACGGCGTCGAGCACAGCGCGCTGTCGGTGTGGCTGTTGAAGCTGGGCGTGGGCGTGTCGCACGGGCGCGCGGGGCACCCGCAGACGCAGGGCAAGCTCGAGCGTTTCAACCGGACGCTCAAGGCCGAGCTGCTCAGCAGGTTGCACCTGCGCGACATCGCGCACGCGCAGCACGCGATGGACGCGTGGCGCGAGCGGTACAACACCGAGCGTCCGCACGAGGCGCTGGACAACCACCCGCCGGCGAGCCGGTACACGCCGAGCGTGCGCGCGTTCCCCGAGCGCTTGATCGGGCCGGAGTACGCCCCCGACGAGCAGGTGCGTCGCGTGAGCGACGGCGGGATCATCTGCTACCACGGCCGCGAGGTGCGCGTGGGCAAGGGGTTCATCGGCGAGCGCGTGGCGGTGCGCGCGACGTGCCACGACGGCGTGGTGGAGGTGTGCCTGGGCGCGCACGCGATCGGCCGGGTAGACCTGCGTGCCGAGCGTGCCATGCCGCGCCGCCGGCTGTCTCTGGCTACGTTGACACGACCCGCCGGGGCGGGGTGAGCACTGCCACCCATGTCCTGACGCAGTGTTACCTGATCCGCTCGATCCGCCGCTGCCACATACCCACCTCGTCCTCGGCGATCTCCTGCTGCGTGTTATCCCGGAAAACAATCGCCCAATACGGCTCACCCTGCGGCCCCTTCCGCGCCTCGGTCCCCTTCATGCTCTCGTTGCCGATGAAGTCAAACAACCCCCCCAGAATCCCGATCGCCTGCTGCGCATGGTTCCGCCCCACCGCGCTCCGCCGGAACTGCTGCACCTTCGCCCCCAGCAGCCGAGTGTCCGGGTCGCTCTGGAACGCCGACAACTCCGCCCGCGTTGTAACCACGGCTGCCTGCAACTCCGTCTTTACCTGCTCCAGGCCCGTGATCTGCGTCGTCATCTGCTCCACCTTCGCCGCGTGCGCCACGGCCTGCTCCTTGAGCCTGCTCTCCAGCCCCGCCACTTGCCCCTGCAGGTCCTTGATCAGGCTCCTGGCGCTGCCAAGCTCACTCTCGGCCTTGCTCAACGCGCCGCTCAACTGCGTGTTCTGCACCTGCAAAGCATCTGCCGTCTTCTTCGTCGCCTCCAGCTCCAGGCTGATCTGCTCGGCACGCTGCTGCAACTCGGCCACCTTCCCCACCGCTACCTTCAAATCCGCCCCCGCGCCCCCCAGCGACGCGTTCAACGCCTCCGCCTCCACATGCACGGCCTTGAGCTGCGTGTCCAGCACACCAACCGTCTCGCTCAACTTGGTCTTCT
Source organism: Phycisphaeraceae bacterium (assembly GCA_021299385.1). Classification (GTDB taxonomy): domain Bacteria; phylum Planctomycetota; class Phycisphaerae; order Phycisphaerales; family UBA1924; genus JAJTGZ01. The sequence continues at coordinate 1,960 of JAJTGZ010000079.1, forward strand.
GCATCTCGATCATGTTCAACTGCAACTCCGCCGCGCTCACCTTCCCCTTGAGCGTGCCGATCTCACCCTTGGCCGACGCCAACTCCGCCCGCGTCGTCCCGAGCTTGTTGTACAAATACCCCGCCGCGAGACCCAGCGGCAAGGCAACCAGTCCAACCAACAGAATCGTGCGAGTGGTGCTAGACATCAAAAAAACCTCCTGTAATGCGCCACTGGGTTCGTCGGCCCATCACCGCAGATTCATTGAAAAGCAAGGCCTACTTTGCCCGTGCGCAAACCCCGTAACGATCAAAGACCAAACAACTACCCGCCACCACCCCCCAAACCCCATCCACCTATCCTCCCCCATGCCTCTTACACGCGACCAGCTCGCCATGCGTGCCGCACGCGAACTCCGCGACGGCTTCATCGTCAACCTCGGCATCGGCATCCCCACACTCGTCGCCAACTACATCCCCAAGGGCGTCGATGTCTGGCTCCAATCCGAGAACGGCCTGCTCGGCATCGGCCCCTTCCCCGACGAGCACGCCGTCGACCCCGACCTCATCAACGCCGGCAAACAGACCATCACCGCCAGGCCCGGCGCATCCTTCTTCTCCTCCAGCGATTCCTTCGCCATGATCCGAGGCGGGCACGTTGATATCTCCATCCTCGGCGCAATGCAAGTCAGCCAGCACGCCGACATCGCCAACTGGATGGTCCCCGGCAAACTCGTCAAGGGAATGGGCGGCGCCATGGACCTCGTCGCGGGCGTCAAACGCGTCGTCGTAACCATGGAGCACGTCGCCAAGGGCGACGCGCACAAGTTCGTACCCACATGCACCCTCCCCCTCACCGGCAAGGCCTGCGTCGATATGCTCATCACCGACCTGGCCGTCTTCCAGTGGGACAAACAACGCGCCAAGTTCATCCTCACCGAACTCGCCCCCGGCGCAACCGTTGACGAAGTAAAAGCCAAAACAGGCGCGGCGTTCGACACCGCCCCCAACCTCCAGACGATCACGGTCTAAACCCACCCCCCGATGCCCTGGTTCGACGCCCATCTGGACCTGGCCTACCTCGCCCAGCGCGGGCGCGACATGCACGCCACCACCCACGATATCAACGCCGGGCGCGCACCAGCCGGCGCACACACACCCGCCGGCGTTACCCTCGCCGACCTCGCCAGCGCAGGCGTCGCCGGCGCACTGGGCACGATCTTCACCGAGGCCGTCCCCCCCTCGGCCACACCCCTTGAACCCCAGCAATACCGCGCCGGCGACTGGAATGCCGCACGAAACGCCGGCCTCTGGCAACTGCACTGGTACACCCAAAACGCCAGCAAACTCCCGCCCAACCTCGGCATCCTCATCGAGTGCGCCGATGTCGTCGCCGGCGTCGACGACCTCCCCCTCTGGCACGGCCAAGGCGTCGTCGCCCTCGGCCTGACCTGGGTCGGTCAAGGCCGATACGCCGGCGGCAACGCCACACAGACAGGACTGACCACCGAAGGCCTCGAGCTGGTCCGCCACATCGACGCCCTCGGCATCGTCCACGATGCCTCCCACCTCTCCGACGCCTCCTTCTGGCAACTCTGCAACGCCACCACACGCGCCATCATCGCCACCCACAGCAACTGCCGATCCCTCCTCGGCGGCGGCGCAACGGGCGAAAACCAACGCCACCTCAGCGACGAGCAAATCCGCGAGATCGCACGCCGCGACGGTGTCATCGGCCTCAACCTCTTCTCCGCCTTCCTCGACCCCGACAAGCGACATCTCGGCCGCGCCACCATCGCCGACTGCACACGCCACATCGAGCACGTCTGCACCATCACCAACTCACGCAGGCACGTCGCCCTCGGCAGCGACACCGACGGCGGCTTCCCCGCCGACCGCCTCCCACAAGGCATCAACTCACCCGCAGACTGGCACAAACTCACCGAAGCGCTCGCCGCAAACGGCTGGTCAGACGCCGACCTCGAAGGCTTCCAGTCAGCAAACTGGGCACGCGTATTACATCTCTCCTAACCCCTCCCCCAAGGGCAGGGGCAGGGGTGGGGGCAGGGGCAGGGGTGGGGGTGGGGTTGACCACTTCGCATGCGCGACTATGAGTGATGATCTAATTTGCCATCACTCTAATCACCGCACGCTTTACAGCGTCGCACGATACACAAGCCTCGTCTTACTCGGCAAGTGCCCGTGCTCGTCGAAGATCACCAGCTCATTGCCATCCCCCGCCTTCAAGGCAACAGGCGGGATCAACAACTCCGTCTGCGGCCCCACCGGCTTGCCGTCCTGCGTCGCCGTGAAGTAACGACCGATGTGCTTGCCGTTGACGTACACCTGCCCCTTGGAAAGCCCCGTGGTCGCAAAGAACAACGGCGTCCCCGGGTGCGAGCACGCAAAGACGCTCTTGAACCACTCCGGCCCCTTGCCGTGCGCGTGCCCACGCAGCGGGTGGAACGCCTCGTCCCCCGGCCGCTCCCACTTGGCAAACGCCCACTCCCCCTTGCCCGTCAGGTTCTCCACGCAGTCGAGCAGCTCCACGCTCTCAACGATCGTCTTGAACGATCCGCTCGCATCACCCAGCACCGCCAGCTCGATGCTGTTCGTCGCACGTTGCAGGCTCTCCTCAGCAATAAACACGTCCCCCGGGCCGCTCCCATCGATATACTTAACAACCGCGCCGTTGACCAGCAGCAACCCCCGGAAGACACCCGCGGCAATCCGCACCAGCAGCGGGCCTTTGCGCTTGCTCACCGACCACGTCGGGCGCAACGCGTCCGTCAGGTCCGCGTCATGAACACCCGGGGCAAACGCAACGTGCTGCAGCACGTTGACCTTGGTGCTCTGCGCCAGCGCAGGCTTGCCGATGCCACGCGCCGCCGCCACCTCCCACGCGTGCCCCACGCACCCCTTGTGGTCGATCATGTGCGAGCCGCCCCCAAAACGCCCCAGATTCTCCGCCAAAATCACCAGCGTCTGGTCCTTCCTCTTCAGCGCCACCGAAAGCGTCAACGCAGCCCCAGGACCACGCCCAAGAATCCCCGCCGCCTTGCCGTCGGTGTAAAAGTGCAGCCGATCCCCCCCGTGCGGCCAGGCCACATCCATCCGCCCCGACGCGCCCTGATGGCCCGTGATCCGGTACCACCCATACCCATACGCCGCGCCAACGTTCGCCAGCTCCGACGGCCCGTTGATCCCCGCATACCGCGCACTCTGCCCAGTCAAATAGTCGCTCAGATCTGTCCCCGTCCAGTTGTGCAGCTCGATGGGCTTGGGCTGCTTGCTCCGCTCGGCTACCAGCACCGGCGGACGCACAGAGGGCCCCGACACCGCCGGCACGCCCTTCAACTCAGCGGTCCCCTTCTTGCCCGCAGGTGCCTTCATCGGCTTCTTGCCCTTGCTCACCGGCACCTCGGCAATCGGTGGCAGCGGGGGCGGCAGCACCACCGGCAACTTGTCCCCCACCTTGCTGTGCAACACCTCACCATTGCCGTGCAGACGGATCACCACGTCCTTGGCATCGCCCACCACCGGGCCCCCCTCCGCAGACACACCCACCGCGTGCACATACACCACATCATCACCCACGTGGATCAACCCCAACTGCTCCCGCGTCGCGATCACCACGATGATGTTCTCATGCTCAAAGATCAACGGCTCAGCCCCCGTTGGAACCTCCACATCCAGCGGCGCACCGTTGATCGATAACCTCGCCGGCGTCCCCGCCTGCCCAAAGCAGACAAACACGCGCCCAACCAGCGCAAACGCCGAGAGGTTGCAATAATCCAGCTGCGAACGCCCGTGCAGACGCGTCTGAAGCAGGCACCACGCCGCCGGGGCACCACCAAGGTACACCGGCAACTGCGTCCCGTTGCTCAGCAGCAGCGTCGCCGGCTCATCACCCACACCCTCGCCGGCGAAGATAAACGCCACCGACCCCTGCGACCCCGATGCATGCATCACCGCGTGCGAACGCGAACCCTTCCCCTTGCCCCCGCCACGCGCCGGCAGCGACGGGTGCAGCCCCACCGCGTACGCCTTCGGGTCCAGGTGCGAGAGAATCCGACCAAACCGCGACGCGAACGTCGCCACCGCACGCACAGGCTCGTACAACGAGGTCTTCCGACCCGCCGCATCGAGCATCGACCCATGGTCCGCCGCTGTCGTCGCCCACCGGTCAAGCCCACCCGTCAAACGCCCGGCCGAGAACGCAAAGTTCGTCCCCCCAGCAAACGGCTCGACGTTGAACTGCCCACCTCCGGCCAGCACCTCCACCAGCCGACGCTCCATCCCCGCCGCATCCACCACCGCGGGCAACGGTTCACCCCACGCCGGGTGCGCCGCAGCGGCAAACTTGCTCACCAGCCTCGGCTGCTCCGGCCGAACCGTCGCCAGCTGACGCATCGTCCCCAGCAGGTCCTCGCTGCCCACCCACGTGTCCACCTCACCCTCGCAACCCTGCCACAGGTTGTTGGCGTTGATCACAGGCACCTCAAAGCCCGACTCGTGAATATACCGGTTCAACTCCCCAAGGTAACTCCCACCCTTGGCCTGGTTCCCGCACGTCCACTCGTGCTCGCTCTGCACCAGAATAATCGGCCCACCAACACTGTCCCCAGCCTGCTGCGGCACCGTCACCTGCAAGTCCCGCACCTGCTTGGCCACCGCACCAAAGAACCGCGACGCCGCCTCCAGATACACCTGGCTCGCCGCACGCAAACTCGTCAAGTCCTTCAGACCCAACGCCCACGGCGGAATCCCCCCAAGGTCATACCCCTCACCCACAAACGGCCCCACTCGCAAAATGCACCGCAGACCATGCTGGGCCAGGAGCTGGATAAACCCGCGAATGTCGTTGTCCCCCGAAAAGTCATACACCCCAGGCCGAGGCTCATGCCTGGCCCAAACCAACGGCAGCGTGACCGTGTTCAGCCCCGCATGCTTCGCCCCGGCGATCCGCGACAACCACTGGTCCCGCGTCAGACGGGCCGAATGGATCGTCCCCCCGACCACCCAGGTCCGCTTGCCGTCGATCAGAAAAGACTGCCCGTCAAAGGTAATAGAAGGCATCACGGCTCCCGCAGCCAACAGGCACGCCCCAACTGACCGGCCAACCCGTCGGCACACGCGACCGGAAAGGCCCCAAGTACAGGGCGAAAACCGAACGGCATACGAACCCCGCTCCATCCAGCGCCAAGTCCGCATGCCAACATGGCTTCCATGCCAAGGGGGCAACAATAGGAACCTCTCACCCAATCCTCAATCCAAACCACCCTTTGCACCCCAAAGCCATGCAAATACTCCCCCAAACACCGACCACAACCCGGCAGCAGTTGCCAGTATTTAGTGCTTTGATCGGTACTTGTTAGTATTTGCAGTCTAGAGGTGCGGGGCTACGCCCTTGGCTTGCCCTGGCGCTCGGCGTCGGCCAAGCGCAAAACGTGCGCGTATTGCGCAACGCACGCATCGATCGTGTAGTTCTGCTCAAAGACTTTCCGGGCCTTCTCACCCTGACGGGCGCACCCCTGCGGGTCCCCCATCATCCCCCGAATACCCTCGGCCAGGCCCGCCCCATCACCAAGGGAGAACCACCTTCCAAGGTCATGGGCCTCCACCAGGTCCCGCAACTCGCTCTGCGCCTCGCTCAGCGCAATGATCGGCTTGCCCACCGCCAGCGACGAATACAGCTTGCTCGGGAAACTGATCCCCTCTATCCCCCTGGCGATCGTTACCAGCGATGCGTCGCAACTGTTCAGGCTGTCGTTGAGCTGATCGAACGGCACATAGTTGTGCATCACCGTGTTGGTCAGACCCCGCCTGGCGATCTCCCCGGCGATCCAGGCCCGACGCCCACCCGAGCCGACGAAGACCAGCCGAAAGTTCTCACCCCTAAGCCGCTCGGCCGCGTCCAGCACCGTATCAAAGTCGTAGTACAACCCCATGTTGCCCGAGTAAAGCAGCGTGAACGGCTCCAATAGCCCCTGCGTCCTTGCCGTGCTGCACTCACCCTTGGGACGCGGGTAGAGCAACTTCCCATCCGCCCAGTTGGGCACCACATGCACACGCGCCGGGTCGATCCCGTACGTCTGGCACACCAGACGCTTGGCCGCCTGGCACAGCACGATCGTCTGGCTCGCACGCCGGTACGTCAACTTGTTCATCGCGTGCCACACGCGGTCGATCAAACCCCCCTCCTTGAAGGTCCCAACCCACACGGCTATCTGCGGGTAGGCGTCGTGCAGCAGCAGCACATAGTTGTGCCGGCGCACCAACGAAACGAACGCCCCGATAATCCCCAAGAACGGCGGGTTGGTCGTGTACAGGTGCACGTCCTTGCGGCTTGAGCCCAGCAGCATCCGCACCTGCAACGGGACGATAAAGGTCAAAAAGTTGATCACCCGCCCGACGATCCGGTCCTTGCTCAGCCGCGTGGTGCGGACGCGCCGCACGGCCACACCCTCGGCAACCTCACGCGCGGGGGCTTTCTGCCAGGTCTCCGGGGGGCCATAACTCGGCTGGGTGGTGATCACCGACACCGCAAAGCCGCGCCTGGCCAGGTCCGTCGCCAGACCGTGGAGCAGATGCCCGGTGCTGGACACATCGGGGTGGTAGTATTGGTTGAGGATAACCACCCCAGGAGCATCCTGACCGGAGAGGGCGGGTGCATCCGTCAGTTGGTGGGTCTGGTCGGGGGGCATAAGGTGTGCCAAGCCTATATCGCTTTACCCGGCACTGCACTAGAGACG
>JAJTGZ010000080.1 GCA_021299385.1 Phycisphaeraceae bacterium
AGACCCTTTCGGGATATCTTGCAGAGCATCGCCCTGGTCCTGGGCATCACCCTCAGCTTCTTTGCCTTGATGCTCACGCGCGACCTGCTGCTGCGCTGGCGCATCCGCAGGCTCATCCGCAGGCGCGGCACGTGCCAGATGTGCAACTATTCGCTGCTGGGCATGCCCGTCGGGCCGGACCTCGTCGTTACCTGCCCGGAGTGCGGCGACAAAATCAAGGCCGACCCGGCGATGAACGAACTGGCGACGACCCCCGACGGCCTGCAGACATACACCCCGAGCGGTCAGGTCGATTCGCCAGCCTTCATCGCGGCGCGCAAACGCAGACGCAAACTTGCCGTCAGGTGGCTCGTTGGCACGCCAGTCTGCCTACTGGTGCTGGCGGGTATTTCCTTCGGCATCTGGCGGTACTGGCTTGCAAGCATGGCCCGGCAGGCGCGGGCGGACAGGAACTTTGATGTCCTCGCGACGGCGCTTGTTGAGTCTGCACACCCGGCGGGAGTGCTGGAGCAGCCGAACAAGTGGGAAGACCTGGTGCTGCTGCTGCAATCGATCCAGAGCACTTCCAATCAAATCGTGATAGCCGAGGCCGCCAGTTCGGCCGAGCCGTACAACGACCCGGCGTACCTCAGGCCCGACTTTGAACAGATTTATCGCTCCCCCGCACAGGTTCCCGATGCCCAGGGAGGCCCGGATGCGGGCTATGCGGGGTGGGACACAAAACGGAGGGCGATCGCCGAGCGTGTGATCAAAGAACTGGCCGAGGACGGGACGCTGGACAGGATGAAATCGATCCAATCAATCCAGCACGCGACGCGTCCGCTTGCACCGGGCTCGGAGGCCTTCCCCTTGCATTCTTTCTATTCATCAGAGATCAACACCTTGTATCCTCTTGTGAGCATGAACGCCGCCCGTATGGAGATGGCTCTGAGCAAAGCAAACATGCCCGAATACCTTGCGGCCCTGGACCAGACACTTGCGACCGCCCGCATCATGGACCGGCAGGCGACGATGCGTGATCGGGTCTACGCGAATCATGCAGGCACGCTCATGCTCGACCGGGTCCGCGCACACGCGCACCGGTACCCGGATGAGGCCTGGCGAGCCGCCGTCGTCGATACGCTCAACAACCGTGCCCGCACCATCCCACTCTCCCACGCGATCGAGGGGGACCGGTTGCTCATGCGTGATTTCGCAGCGTGGTTCTACAGCAATCCCAGGGCTGTTGAAGACCTGATGGTCTTTGGTAAGCACAGTGGCGTTGCAAGGTCAGGGCTTTTTGGCACTGTATTGCCTGAATGGGTGGGTACCTACAGCGAAAACCTTGCCGCGATCGATCAAGAAGCCCAGGCCCGCACGGCCGCGAGCGTTCTGCCGCGTCAGCAGCGCAAGGCGCCAGGCGTGCCGGATTTACAGCCCCTTTTCAATGCGTTCCCGTACAACTGGGGGAATATTCAAGACTCTGAAGACCAGGCCATTGCTACCTCCCGCGCCACGTTTGTGATACTTGCGCTCGAATCCTTTCGTGCGCGCACCGGTGGTTATCCCGCGACACTCACCGAGCTTGGCCCCACCAACCCCACTCTCGACACCACCGACCCCTTCACCGGAAAGCCCTTTGGCTACCTTCGCCCGGTCAGCATTTCCGATGGCAGGGGGTATCTCCTCTGGTCGGCAGGGAACGACGGCATCGACAACGGGGGGATCAGTAGCGTGGGGATCGTCAGCGTCAGTGGCAACTTACAGCCCTACGCCGGGTTGAACTGGGAAACGGTCAACACCGACGTGATCTTCAACGACCCACCCACACCCGCGACGCCCACGCCCACGCGCCCATCGCCGGCACCGCCGGGATCGAACTAGCACCCATCCCCCACTACCCTCACCCATGCCCTACCCGATCCTGACCACCGGCCCGCTGGCGACTGTGCTCTTGCCGACGGGGGCGTTGATGTTGCACACGATCGTGGGCATTGGGCGCAACTATGCCGAGCACGCCAGGGAGCAGGGGGCGGCGGTGCCTGAGGCGCCGATGGTCTTTACCAAGAACCCCGCGAGCGTGTGCGGCAGTGAGACGCCGATCATCATCCCGCGCGTTTGTCAGGTGCCGGGGCCGAATGGGGGGCAGGTGGACTTTGAGGGTGAACTGGCGGTGGTGATTGGGCAGAGCGATCGTGGGGCGTGCCGGGATGTGGCGCGGGAGCGGGCGCTCGGGCATGTTCTGGGCTACTGCGTTGCCAACGATATCTCGGCACGGTGGTGGCAAAAATCAGGCAGCGGTGGGCAGTTCTTTCGGGGTAAGAGTTTTGATACGTTCTGCCCGCTTGGCCCGTTTGTTACGCCCGCCGGGGAGGTGGGCGATCCCAACAACCTGCGGCTGATTACGCGGCTGAACGGGGTGGTGATGCAGGATGATTCGACAGCGAAGATGATTTTTTCCGTCGCGCACCTGATCGCTGAGTTGTCGCGGGGGATGACGCTGCTGCCGGGGACGGTGATACTGACGGGGACACCGGCGGGGGTGGGGATGGCGCGCACGCCGCCGGTGTGGCTGAAGGATGGGGATGTGATTGAGGTTGAGATTCAGTCGCTTGGGGTGCTGCGGAATGCGGTGCGCTGCGAGGCTTGACCGGGTGGGGCAGGTTTGCAACCTGCACGCCGAGCGGGGGCTGGCGCGGGACCTGATTTATCTGGATCACTGCTGGATATCGCGCGTCCGAAGTTGTTAACCCCACCCCTGCCCCTCCCCTCGGGGGAGGGGTTTCGAGCGAGAAGATCGGCGACCCGTGTTTGGCCCGAAACCGGCCGTGCCATGGCCGGGCGGCAACCTTCCCTACTCTCCCTGCATGCCCGGCCCGTTTACACGACGACTTCTGGACCACATCAGCCACGAAACATACACCCCGTCGACGGTGGCCCAGCTTGTTGAGCAGCTCAACGCCGACGCCGAGCAGGTGCCGGACCTCAAGGCCGACCTTGCGGACATGGCGGCCAAGGGTGAGGTGCAGATCCAAGGGCCCGAGGGCAAGCAGGTGATCGTGCTGCCCCCGATCCCCGACGAGGTGGTGGGGTCGTTCAAGAAGAACCCCAAGGGGTTCGGGTTCGTCAAGCCCGACAGGCGTTTCCGCGAGGGAGATTTGTTCATCCCGCCTGATGCGATTGCCGACGCGTTGACGGGGGACACGGTCAAGGTGCGGGTTGTGCGCTCGCGCAGCCGGGGTGAGGGGCGTGAGATCAGCGGCGAGATTATCAGCGTGGTCACTCGCAAGCGCAAGGCGTTCACTGGTGAACTGCGCAAGCAAGGGCAACAGTGGGTTGTCTTCCCCGACGGCAAGGAACTGCGCGACCCGATCGTCGTGCGCGACCCGCAGGCGAAGAACGCATACGAGGGGCACAAGGTCGTTGTCGAGATCACTGCATACCCCGAAGGTGATTTTTTGCCCGAGGGTGTCATCACCAAGGTGCTCGGCGAGGCCGGCCGGCCGGATGTTGAAACGCAGGCGACGATCGAGGCGTTCAACCTGCCGGGGGAGTTTCCGAGCGCGTGCGTCGAGCAGGCTCGCGTTGCAAGCTCGGCGTTCAATGAGTCGATCGAGAAGTGGAAGGCGGGTGCGCACACCTTTGCCGGGCGCGAGGACCTGACCAAAGAGTTCATCCTGACGATCGACCCGCCGGACGCGAAGGACTATGACGATGCGCTAAGCATCAAGCGGACGCCAAGCGGGTGGGAGCTGGGTGTGCACATCGCGGATGTTGCCAACTTCATCCCGCCCGGCTCGGTGCTCGACGAGGAGGCGAAGAAGCGTGGGAACTCTGTCTACCTCCCCCGGCACGTAATACCGATGCTGCCGGAGGTGCTCAGCAACGGGATTTGCTCGCTGCAAGAGGGTGTGCCGAGGTTTTGTAAGAGCACGTTCCATGTGTACAACAACGCCGGGGAGATCACGCGCAGCGGGGTGGCGCAGACGCTGATCAACAGCCGCAAGCGTTTGTCATACCTGGAAGCGCAGGCGCTGATCGACGGAGACTTTACCGAGGCGCGCAAGCATGCCAAGACCGAGCCGAGGTATACCGATGAACTGATCGCCGCGCTGAAGGAGATGGACGCGTGCGCCAAGGCGATCCGCCATCGCCGGCGAGCGGCGGGGATGATCCACCTGGAGTTGCCGGCGGTAGTTCTGGTCTTTGACGAGCACGGGCGTGTCAAGGACGCCGAGCCTGAGGACAATGCCTTCACGCACACGCTCATCGAGATGTTCATGGTCGAGGCCAACGAGGTGGTGGCCAGGTTGTTTGCCAAGCTGAAGGTGCCGCTGCTTCGGCGTATCCACCCCGAGCCGGTGCCGGGGGATGTTGACGGGCTGCGGAACGCCGCGAAGGTTGCCGGGCACGTGATACCGAAGAACCCGACGCGTCAGGAACTGCAGCGGCTGCTGGACGGCACGCGCGGGACGCCCGCGGCACCGGCGGTGCACTTTGCGGTGCTGCGGACGCTGACGCGTGCGGAGTATTCGCCGGCGCTGGTGGGGCACTATGCGTTGGCGAGCGATGCGTATGCGCACTTTACCAGCCCGATCCGCCGGTACCCGGACCTGACGGTGCACCGTGCGATCGCCGAGTATCTGCACAAGACGGAGAACGGGAGCAAGCCGCCGAGGAGCGAGGCGGAGCAGAAGCGTTTGGGCGAGCGGCTGCTTGAGAGCAAGAACTGCCCGGACCATGACGCGCTGGTGAACATCGGGCGCGACTGCTCGGTTACGGAGGCGAACGCCGCGTCTGCGGAGGAGAGCCTGCGGAGTTTCCTGGTTTTGCAGTTGATGGAGCAGTACATCGGCGAGCAGTTCCAGGCCCTTGTTACCGGGGCGAGCAACGCGGGGGTGTTTGTGCGGCTGGATCGGTACCTGATCGAGGGGATGATCAAGAGTGCCGACCTGCCGGCGGGGCGCGACGCGAGGCCGGGGCAGTGGCGCATCGACCAGCGCAGCGGCGCACTGGTGAACCTGAGCACCGGGCGCAGTTTCAAGGCCGGGGATCGGGTGAACGTAACGATCACAAAGGTTGACCTGGCACTGCGGCAGATGGAACTGGTCATCGTCGACGACGGCTCACGCGAGAAGGGCAAGCCCAAGAAAGCCTACGACGCCAAGGGCCGAGCGCTCACCCAGCTCGACGACGGCACCGTCGCCCTCGGCGGCGGGGCGCTGAACCTGGACTGGGACACCATCAAGCACGGCAGCAAAAGCGGCTCGTCAGGGCGTAACCAGAAGAGCAAAGGCCGGGATCGCGGGAAGACGGATCACCGGAAGAAGGATTGAGCCTCGGGTGCCCGAGACTCCCGCCCCGGAGGTGCGGGGTACCCAGATGCGGCTACGCCGCTGTTACTTGCCTCTTGCGTTGGCGATCGTCTCGATTACTTGCGTGGGTGTGTAGGCCTCGCTGAGCCAGGGTTGGGGCAGGCCTGGGCCTTGGATGACCAGGAGGGGGATGCCGTTGCGGTTGAAGGCCTTGAGCCTGGCCCAGCCGGGCGCGTTGCGTGCGGTGAGGTCGGCCTTGAAACTCACGACGCCCGGTGCGTTGATCGCTGCTCGCACGTCATCTCGGCTCAGGACGGTGGCTTCGAGGATTTTGCAGTTCAGGCACCACTCGGCGGTGAAGTCGAGGACCACGACCTTGCCCTCCGCGACGGCACGGTCGAAGGCTTCCGCCGAGTATGCCTGCCAGAGGCCGGCGGTGGTGCTCATGGTCTGCTCGGCCTGGGCCTGCTCGTAGGCAATGCGCCCGCTGGCGGTCTGGGCGTTGGCCCACCAGATTGCCGAGATGCCCATGAGCAAGCCGATGCCGGCGATGACGCCCTTGGTGATTCGAGACTTGGCGACGAAGAAGATGCGCACGCCCATCCACAGCCCCGCACCGGCGACGACGCCGGCGATCACCCACCAGTGCAGCACCTTTGCCAGGTATGGGTACATCGCCACGAGGCTGATGATGGCGGTGCCCAGGAAGAAGACGCCCCCGGCGATCATCAACAGGCCCATGACCTGCTTGAGCAGTTCGCTGGCCGGGCCTGCGCGGGGGATCCAGGCGATGGAGTTGGGGAAGGCCGACAGGAGCAAATAGGGCGTGCTCATCCCTAGGCCGATGCCGGCAAAGACGGCGATGGTTACGCCGGGCGACTGCGTGGCGGCCCAGGCCATGGCCGCGCCGCCGAGGGGGGCGATGCAGGGGATCGAGAGGACGGCGTGGAGGATGCCAAAGAGGAAACTGCCCCAGAGCGTGCCGTGGCTTGGGCTGATGCGATAGACCCACTGCGGAAGCCCGGCCTGGAAGAGGCCGAACATCCCGAGGCCCATCGCGATGATGAGCACCGAGATGGCCATGTTGAACCACCAGAAGCTGACCAGTTGCGAGAGGGCACCGACCACGGCCAGCGCGATGAGTAAACCGCCGGCGACCCAGAAGGCGACGACGCCGGCGGCGGTAACGACGCCGAAGAAGAACATCTTGGCCCTACTTTTGCCCGCGCTCTGCTGAAGGCCGATGAGTTTGATGGGGATGACGGGCAAGACGCAGGGGACGAAGTTGAGCAGGACCCCGCCGAGGAAGGCGACGATGAGGACGAGGACCAGGCCGAGTATGCCGCGGGTGTCGATGTTGAGATTGATGCCAAAGGCGCCGAAGTTGACGACGCCGGTGGAGGGAGCAATGGCAACGGTGGGTGTGGGCGGCGTAGATACAGATGCGGCCTGGAGTGCCGCGAGCATCGCGGGGCGGTCGAGCGCCATGAAGAGGGTGGGCTCGGCGTCGGTGGTTTTAGTGCCGGGGGGGGCGATGGTCAGGGTGACTGTGAGCGCGACCTCTTCGGGTGCGAAGCAGTTGCTCTCGTTGCAGGCCTGGTAGCTGACCGTCAGCGGGATGGTTATCTCGCCCGGCTTGGCGTCGCCGGCGATCTGGACCGGGACGAAAGCGACAAACGGTCGGGCGTAACTGGTGATCGACATCGGCGTGGGGCCGAAGGCGACGGTTATCTCGTCGGGCTTAGGCCACTGCGCTTGCTGCGTAAAAACGCGCACGCCCGCGGGCAGGGGTGGCATGGGGGCAAGGGTGATGAGCGTGGGGATCGGTTCGAGGTCGTCAAGCCCCTTGGGCTTGACGGGGCTGTTGGGCCAGATGTGGAAGTGTTCCTTGAACGCAAAGCGCACGGCGACGGCGAAGGTGTCGCCAGGTGCCGTCTGCGTGCGCTCAGCCACGGCGGCGACGCGGACCATCGGCTGGTCGTCTGCCGGTTGGGCGCAGGCGGCGGGAAGGAACGTGCCGAGCACGAACGCCAGCAGGAATGAGAGGATAAACGCTGGCGTGTTTGCGCGGCTCATTGCCATGAGTTTACGTTACCCGCCGGCGTGGGGTTTGTTAGTAGCGGGTAGGTCGGCTCTCCGAGCCGACCGTCTCGGCATGGCGAAATGCGTGAGCAAGCCCCACCCCAGCCCCTCCCCTCGGGAGAGGGGTGCTGAGGGGAGGTCATGTTGATCCGAGGGTGGTAAGTGAAGAACTTGCGATGCGCGGGCTGGAAGCCCGCGCCACCTATTGGTGAGTGCCACCGAGGTGGTTCACTTACCCGATCACGTTCGAGAGCACGCGCCCACCTGCGACGACGATGCGCCCCTGCTCATCCCGGCGTGTGCCCGCGTGGAAGACCTGTACCCCCGGCACTTTGGCGGCCTCGTCGATACCCGTGATGACCGCGCCCTTGCGCGGGTTGTCCGGGTACCCCTCCGCGGCCAGCACCACGCAGATGCTCACGCCCGGCGACCACGACAGGTCGATGGTGTCGAGCCTCCGGTCGGCAACGGCGATGAGGTGCTCGGCCAGGTCACCCTGCCAGCGGGCCATGAGCGTCTGACATTCGGGGTCGCCGAAGCGGACGTTGAACTCGAGCACCTTCGGCCCTGCGTGCGTGAGCATGAGGCCGGCGTAGAGGACGCCGCGGTAGTCAACCCCCTCGCGCTTGAGCGCGTCGATGGTGGGCACGAGGATTTCGCGCTGCACGCGGGCCATCATGGCGTCGTCAATGGCGAGGGTGGGGCAGAGCGAGCCCATGCCGCCGGTGTTGGGGCCTTGTGCGCCGTTGCGGAGGCGCTTGTGGTCCTGGCAGCATTCCAAAACATAGATGGTGCGTCCATCGACGAGGGCGAAGACCGAGACCTCGCGCCCCTTGAGGCGTTCTTCGAGCAGGACGACGTTGCCGGCGTCCCCAAACTCGCGCTTGAGCATGATGCGTTCGAGCGCGGCTAGAGCCTCGGCGGGGGTGGCGGGGACGAAGACACCCTTGCCCTTTGCCAGCCCCGCGGCCTTGATCACCGGCGGCTCGGGGCGCGTCTGCGCGTACTGCTTGGCGGACTCAAAGTCGGTGAACGAGCGGGCCTCAGCCGTGGGCACCTGGGCGGCACGCATGATCTGCTTGGCGAACTCTTTGTTCCCTTCGAGCTGTGCGGCCTCTTTGCTCGGCCCGAAGACGTGGGGCACCGCACCGCCCAGCCCGCCGCCTGCGCGGGTGTCGCCGGCGAGCATGTCGGCCAGGCCTGCGCAGAGGGGCTCTTCCGGCCCGATGACGGCCAGTGTGATGCGATTGGCGATGCACCAACGCTGGATGCGGAAGGGGTCTTTGAGGTCGAAGGGGAAGTCGATGGGCTTGCAGAGGTCGGCCAGGCCCGGGTTGGCCGTGTCTGTGGAATAGATGGTGCCGACGCGCGGGGACTGCTTGAGCTTCCACGCCAGGGCGTGCTCGCGGCCACCGCCGCCGACGAGGAGAACATTTATCTGTTGGTTGTCAGACATTCGGGTCGAGTGTAGAGGCGCGGTGGGCGGCGGGCTGGGGGCGTAGGGTGGTTCTACTTGGGAGGGTTTTTCTTGTCCTTGTTTTTGTCGCCGCCGAACAGGCCGCCGATGGCGTTGATGACGTTCTCGGGCTTGAGTAGCTGGCTGCCTGCCTCGCTGGCCATGAGTTTGAGGTCGACGCTGGTTTTGGTCTGGCCAAAGGGGCCGGTGGTGCGGATAGGGACCATGAGGGCGGCGGCAATGTTGCCCGGGATCACCCGGCCAAGGGCGGTGGTGAGTTTGTCGCTGATGGAGGAGAGGACGCTGGGCGCGAGGCTGATGGTTGGGACATAGGTGATGACGTCCATCTCCTTGGCGGCGAGGTTGATGGTGCCGGTGGCGCGGAAGTCGTAACTGCCCACGGGCAGCTGCACGTCCTTGTACGTGGCCGTGCCGTTGGTCAGAGCGATGGTGAATGGGGGGACTGGGCGCTGGCGTGCGTTGGAGAGTTTGTCGATGGCCTTGTTCAATGCGTCGATGTCGAGCAGTTGCAAAAAGTTCTGGTCGAGCTTGAAGTTGACGCGGCCGAGGTCGACGTTGATCTGCCCGTTGAGCCTGGACCAGTCGCCGTTGAGGGGCAGGAGCAGGCCCGTGGAACTGATGACCATCGGGCCTTGGTTGTCGTTGCCACGGAGGCGTTCGACGCCGGCGGCGAAGCCGAGGTATTCCAGGGGGTTCAGGCGTGAGAGGGTGCCGAGGTTGGCGCTTGTTACGAAGCGGAGTTCGTTGACCTCTAGGCGCAGGGGCGTGCCGCCGGGGGCGGTGGTGTCGAGTGTGCCGTTGGCGACGGGGCCGCCGAGGGCGAGGGTGGCGTTGGGTGAGTTGACGCGGAGTGTGGCCAGGCCGCCGCCTGCGTGCATGGAGAGGTTGCGTACGTCGATGCGAATAGAGAGTTCCTTGCCGGCGAACTGCTCGATCTGCCCGTTGTTGCCGGTCAGGGCGTCGACGAACGAGGATGGGATCATCCCGGTCTGCAGTTGCATCGAGAGCGTTGCGGCATCGGTCTGCAAGACGCCCCGAGCATCGGCCAAGTTGCTAGCCGAGGCGTTTAGGGTCGTCGGCTGGGTGGTCGTCTGGTTCCCATCTTTGATCTTGGCGATGCTGGCCGTGAGTGTGATGCCCGGCTGGTTCCCGGCGGAGGCTTTGACCGCCGCGTCGATCTCCTGCAGCTCGATGGGGCCGGGGCGGTCGGGCAGGCGCAGTTTGACGCTCGGCAGCGAGAGCGAGGCATCGAGGGCGAAGATGCCCGGCTTGAAGGGACCGGCCGTCGCGGCCCCGCTCGCATCCTTCTGCGGCCAGGCGAGTGCAAGCGACCGCACAGCGGCACGCAACTTTGTTACACCCTCGACGCCAACACCCCCGCCCGCGCCGCCTGTGGTGCCCTCGCCTTGCAGCAGATACACGCGTGCCCAGTTGGGGTCGATCTCCCAGTTGAGCGTCATCGGCTGGGCGAGGATCAGGGCCTCGTCGGTGATGCGGATGCGGATGTCGTCGGCCTTGAGGCGGTCGGAGGTGGCCGAGGCTGTGAAGGAGAGTGGCTCGCTCTGGCTGGCGCGTTTGCCGGCGAGCGTGATAGCCGCGCGCGGGCCCAGGGCACCCGAGAGCATGCCGGGATTCCCGAGCAGGTCGTCGAGCTTCTTGGTTGCAACTTCTGTAACACCCAGGCGTGCATCGGTCTGGCCGGTCTGGGCGTCGGCGTTGAGTTGCCCGTCGAGCCTGGCGAGCACGTCGGCGGTGCTGCTGCCGATGAGCTCGGCGTGCAGGGAGGCCTGCACCGGCCGGGGCCTTGGTGCGCCCTCCTTGCCTGCGCTCGGCCCGAGCATCGCCAGCGGCACGGCCAGCGTGCCACGCACGCCGGCGAGGCCGAAGCTGCGGCTATGCCCGGCGACAGAGACGTTGTCGGCAATCACCGGCGCGCTGATCGAAAGCTCCGCCGTCGCCTGCCGGTCGCCCACGCCGGACCAGTCCGGCTTGGCGGTGCCCACCTTGATCGGCAGTCGGATTGGCGCAGCCCGGAGCACTACCTGCGCATTCTCACGCAGCGATACGCCCCCCACGGCAGCATCGCTCTGGCCGATCAGCCCCAGCGCGGCCTTGGCCGACCCAGGCGAAAGGGTCGCGCTGAGACTGCTGGCATCCACGGCCAACTCGCCCGCGGTCAGCAGCACCCCGGTAGCGGCCTGGACGTTCGGTCCGGTGATCGCCAGTGTGATGGATTGCCCTTGGGCATCGGCACCACCCCCACTGCTCCCCGCACCCGCCGGGCGCGCGAAGGTCAGGCGGATATCCATCGCCGGACCGAGGACCTCGGCCAGCAGATCACGCGCCGCCTGGCTGCTCTGTGCGCTCAGCACACCCTTGTGCACCGCCCCGGCGGGCAGGCCCGTCAGCAGCACGCTGCCAACAACTCGGCGTGGGCCGAAGATCGGCACCACCGGCGCGCGGGCCGGTGTGCCCAGCCCCTCAACTTGCAACTGCACGTCCAACGCCGCGCTCTGCCCGTCGATTGTCAGCGGGCCGCGGAGGGACACCGCGACGGGGGCGCCGGGGTTGTAGTCGATGGTTGCATCGAGCGCGGTGGTACCGAGTGTGATCGGCTGCGCAGCCGGGAGTGCCACCTGCGCGTCTTGCACGCTCGCTGTGGCCTTGAAGCGGACGGCGGCGGCGTCGGGCTTGCCGCTGGGCATCGGTATCGCCAGGTCGGTGATGCTCGCGCCCATGCGCACACCGCCGGTTATTGCAATCTCTGTCTTGCCAGGCGTCGGTGGCGCGTTGACCAGCCGGGCCAAAAGCGCCCCGCCACGCTGGATTTCAAGCACAATCGGCACGGCGGGAGCCTGCGACAGTAACGTCGGCGAAAGCAGCAGGCTCCCCGAAGCGGTGAGGTTCGCACTGCGCAGTGCAAAGTCGATACCCGTGTTCTGTACGCCCGTCTTCGGCGCACCCTCGGCCGTGCGGGCCGTCAGCGTCGCGTCGATCGTCGGGCCGATGTCCTGGCTGAGCACAACGGGCAGGCCGCTGGCCGAGGCGATGGGCTGCAGGAGCGTCGTCGCAATGCCCACGGCGTTGAACTGCGCGGCAACCGATCCCGGCAACTTCCCATCGAGCAGCACGAGCCTCCCACCGCTGCCGAGCAGCCCTGTCAGGGAGGCCTGCGCGTTGAAGTCGCCCGCCGGGGTGCCGGCGATGGTCGCCTTGCCCGACGCGGTGATGCTCGCGCCCTTGGCCAGGTCCTGGGCTTTGAGGGCCAATGCGATCGGCTGGAGTGTGAAGGCCTCAGGCTGCGATGCGCCCGGGGTTGTTAGCCGGCCTGTGCAAAGGCCGAGGGTGCCGGCGATGTCTACTTGTGCGCCGGCCCACGTTGCCGCCGGGTCTGCGGGCAGGTCTAAGGCTCCAATAGCAAGCGTTACGCCGGGCCACCCGGCTTGGTCGATGGTCATCCCCGCATCGGCTAGGGCCGAGCGCACGGCGGGGATTTGCTGCAAGAACGAGAGCGAAGCAATGGTGAGCGTCCCCGAGCGCGTGAGCTTCAGCCGGCCGGCGTCGCGGGTGAGGGCGAGGTCGGCCTTGGTGTTGGGCGCGTCGAGTTTGATATCGGCATCGGCCTTGGCCGCGGCTACTTGGGCCAGGACCACGGCGTCGATGCGGTCGCCGAGCAGCCCCACCAGCAGGCCGTTCTGTCTTGCGAGTGTGTCGAGCAGTTTCGTCGGTGCCCCGGCGAGTGTGAGGTTGACGTCCAGCGTGCTCTTGTCCACTTGCAACACCCCGGCAGCGTCGGTCAGGTCGCGCCCCGCGAGTTTGAGCACCAGCGTGCCGGTCTTCGCCTGGCCCATGCCCTGGGCAAAGTCGGCGCGGATATCCGCGCTCGCCGTCGCGGGGAGGGTTGCTCCGTCCAGTGCCGCATCACCCTTGAGGCCCGTCATGGCCGAGCGAGCCGTTACCTGCCCCGCGGCGTCTATCTCGACAAGTGTTACATCGATCCCCGTGATCTTGATCCCGGCACGCAGCCCTTTGGGCAGTGCAAGCGGTCCCGACGGCGCGCCGGGGATCGGAGTGACGCCGGGCTGTGGCAGCTGCGGCGCGGTCGCTTGTTGCAGGTTGCTTGTTACGCTCCCGTCGGCGTTGGTTGTAAGGACGAGGTCGGCTTTTCCGCTGACCTCGGTCTGGCCCAGGTTCATGTTGGAGGTCAGCAGGGAGAAAAGGCCGTGGGTGTTGGTGATGTCCAGCGTCGCGACCGGCGCGCCGGCCGGGTCGGCCAGGCTCAGGCCGGTGATCTTTGTCGGCCCCCACCACCCGACGCGCACACTCGCAACGCGCACCGAACCGGCGATGCGCACACCCGCCGCATCGGCGATGATCCCGGGCACGATGCTGCTGGCGATCGGCGGTACGGCAAAGAAGGCGACGACGATGAGCACCAGCAGGCCAATGGCCAAGCCGGCGAGGATTTTTCTACGCCGGGATGGGCGCTTGGCCTGGGTGGGCGTTGCGTGCGGGGGCATGATGCGCTCCGGGTCGGGTCTGCGGACCCGGAACGGTAGTCGGGGATGACGCAGCTGCGCAAATGAGATGTTGTGCTACTGCAAGAGTTTCACCACCGAGGGACAGATGCACCGAGAAAAGCAGTGGCGCGGTAGGAAACAGAATACCACCTCTGACTTGCTCGGTGCCTCTGTGCCTCGGTGGTGAAAGTCTTTGCCGGTGGTGGCTGTGCGGGTTGGAAACCCGCACCACCCGGTGGTTGGCTTCACTGCTGAGGCGTCATGGGCCACGGGATCGAGCCACCCTCGCGCACGGCCTTGGCGATCGCCGCGTGCCACTGGCGGATGTAAGGCTCCAGCACGGGGTTCTTGGCCGGGTCGTGCTTGTACCGCAGGGCCTCGGGCAAGGACTCTTCGATGCCCCGGCCCTGAACGATCTCACGATAAAAGACCACGCACGCGCTGGTCCGCTGCGCCCCGGCGGCGCAGTGCACCAGCACAGGCTGGAACTCGGGCTTGGCGATGATCCGCAAAGCCTGAGCGTAGTCGTTGGGGTCCCCGCTGCCGTCGCCCTGGAGCGTGAAGGTAAACCGGGCGACGCCGAGCGCCTCGGCTGTGCGCTGGGCATTGCGCTCGTCTGTCGAGCCAGCTCGATACGCGCCCAGGTCGATGATGGTCTTGATCTTGTGCCGCTCGACGAGGGCCTTGGTCTGTGCGGGCGTCAGCCGGCCGGCGCGGTAGAGGACGCCCTCGTCGACGACGCCGAAGTTCCTGGGCACGAGGTTGTCGCGGAGGTTGTAGCGTGCAGTCCACGCGCCCAGGAAGACCAGCACGCCCACAAGTAAGATCGGGCCAAGCCGGGAGAGCCTTGTCAGACGTGATAATGGCATACGCAACTATAGATGCCCCGCAGCGGCACAGCCGAGGGGCAAGCACCAAGCCCGGCGCGGCTAGGTTCTATCATTATCGATGGTTTGTCATAATATTTTGGACTTTAAAGACCTCGGCAGATACCATCGAGGCTCCGAGGGGAAAACACCAATGGCTCGTGGGCAGTCTTTTGTTTCAAGGATACAGAAATGGCAAAGCGTAGTTCCACCGGCCTCAACTCCCTCTCACTTCAAGACCTGAAGACCGAGATCAATCGCCGGCAGCGCAAACTCCCGGCCCTGGCGCGTGCCCGGCAGAAACTGCTGACCAAGCTCGCGGCCCTGGACGCGCAGATCGCCTCCCTCTCGGGCCTCGGCTCCAAGGGGCCGAGCATCGGTGCCTACAAGGGCAAGGGTGGCAAGAGGAAGTTGGCCATCGGCAACCGCACCGGCAGCGGCCGACGCCCGGCCGGGACGGGCCTGGTCGATGTGCTGCACAAGGCCATCGCCGGCAAGACCGTCGGCATCGAGGAGGCGATCAAGCTGACCAAGGAGGCGGGGTACGTTTCAGAGTCCCCCAACTTCAAGGTCATGGTCAACGCCGCGTTGCTCAAGAAGAGCCACTTTAAGCGCGTCGCCCGCGGGCAATACACCACGGTGTGAGCC
>JAJTGZ010000028.1 GCA_021299385.1 Phycisphaeraceae bacterium
CCACAGAGGCGCAGGGAAAGACATTTTCACCACCGAGACACAGAGGCACGGAGGGGCAGGGGTGGGGTTCGGCCACACCTACCCACCCCAAAATCGCCCACGAACCCCCATTCCCACACCACACAACCCACTCCCCCCAAATTACCAACCCATATTTTCCTACCCTCCGTCCAGATCGTGCAGTAAACTCTGGCAGGCAAAGCCCGCCCAGGGCCCTTGCACCCGTTTGACCAAGCACACTTGTGAGGTGATAACTATGAACAACTCTGAAGCAATGCTCAGCACCACCCGGATCGTGGCCCGTGCCCTCGCCCTGCTCAGCAACAGGCTCAGGGTCATCGCGATGGCTCTGGCCTTTGCCACGCCCCTCATGGGCGCGACCCCCGCACAAGCACAGTGCGCGCCGTCGTGGGCGGAGGTGGGCTCGATGAACATCGACTACGACGTCCGCGCCTTGGCGGTCCTGCCTGGTGGTGACGTGATCGTCGGTGGGTTTTTCACCACCGCCGGTGGCGTGTGGGCTAACAACATCGCCCGCTACAACCCGAGCACGGGTGTATGGTCAGCACTCGGAACAGGTACCAACTTCGAAGTCACCGCCCTGGCGGTCCTGCCGGGTGGGGACGTGATCGTGGGTGGGATATTCACCAACGCCGGCGGCGTGCCAGCGCGAGGGATCGCCCGTTACAACCCGAGCACGGGCGTCTGGTCGGCACTCGGCTCAGGAATACAGGGAACACGTCACCACTATTACTCCCAAGTCGTCTACGCCCTGGCGGTCCTGCCGGATGGGGATGTGATCGTCGGTGGGTATTTCACCACCGCCGGTGGCGTGTCGGCGAACAACATCGCCCGGTATAACCCGAGCACGGGGGTCTGGTCGACGCTCGGGTCGGGGACCAACAACTTCATCAACGGCCACGACACAATCTACGCCCTGGCGGTCCTCCCGGGCGGTGACATGATCGTTGGGGGATATTTCGACTACCTCGGGGACGTGCCGACAAACGGCATGGCCCGGTACAACCCCGCCACGGGCGCGTGGACTGCGCTGCTCGGCGGAGGCACCAGCGGCGGAGTCAGGACAATGGCGGTCCTGCCGGACGGCGACATCATTGCGGGCGGGGGGTTCATCAACGCCGGGGGCGGGCTAGCGAACAACATCGCCCGCTACAACCCGAGCACAGGCTTCTGGTCTCCACTCGGAACGGGGACCAACGGCTCCGTCATCGCCTTGGCGGTTCTACCGGGTGGGGACGTCATCGCGGGCGGCGATATCACATCGGCCGGGGGCGTGCCGGCGAACCGGATCGCCCGCTACAACCCGAGCACGGGCGTCTGGTCGGCACTCAACGAGGGGGTCAACGGCGGCGTCAGGGCCCTGTCGATCCTTCCGGGTGGCGACTTGATCGCGGGCGGGTGGTTCACCAGAGCCGGGGGCGTGGATGCGAACCGCATCGCCCGTTACTTCCCCGGCATACCCGCACCGACGATCACCACGCAGCCGGTGTCGTCAAATGTCTGCCCAAACCTCCCGGCCACGTTCTCCATTACCCCCGCCGGCACCGGTCCCTTCACCTTCCAGTGGCGCAAGAACTACGTCGCCATCGACACAACCACCAACCCCTCCGCAGACACGGCCACGCTCGCGCTGGCCAACCTCCAACCCAGCGATTCGGGAGTATATGACTGCGTCGTCTCCAGCCCCTGCGGCAGCGTTACTAGCATCCCCGCGACCCTCTCGGTTTCATTGTGCCCCTGCGGCCTCAGCGATATCGCCGGACCAGGCCAAGCCAACACGCCCGATCGTCAGTTGACCGCCGACGACATCATCGTCTTCCTTGCCTACTTCTTCATCGGAGACCAACGCGCCGACATCGCCGGCCCCGGCCAGAGCACCACCCCCGACGGCCAGTTCACCGCCGACGACATCATCCTCTTCCTCAACCGCTTCTTCGCAGGGTGCTGAACGGGAAGGGGTTAGGTTTTAGGTATTGGGTTTAACGGCCAAGTGCCTTTGGGTACCCCCGCGCTCCGCGTGGGGCATCGAGGGCCGAAAGTCGAGCAAAGACCTCACCTCTAAACGCCCCCGGCCTGCCTTACCCCCCGCTGCTGCCATCTTGGCAGCCCATCCCCCCTCCCGGCCCCCACTCGGCACCCCCGGGCACGCACATCCCCGCACGATCGGGCCAAATCCCCATAGATCACACCAGATCAGGCCCATTCGCCCCCAGGCCCACTCCCCACCCTCTGGCACACAGGTTGCCTCTATCAACAGCAATCTACCAGCACTACGCCCCCG
Organism: Phycisphaeraceae bacterium; assembly: GCA_021299385.1. Lineage (GTDB taxonomy): Bacteria > Planctomycetota > Phycisphaerae > Phycisphaerales > UBA1924 > JAJTGZ01. The sequence goes on from JAJTGZ010000028.1 coordinate 2,303, forward strand.
GCCAACAGCCCTCAAACCTAACACCTAATACCTAACCCCTCAGCACTCCCCCCACGAGACCCACCCATGTCCAAAATCATCGGCATCGACCTCGGCACCACCAACTCCTGCGTCGCCATCATGGAAGGGGGCCAGCCCAAGGTCCTCATCAATGCCTCCGGCGCACGCACCACGCCCTCCGTCGTCGGCTTCACCGAAAAGGGTGAGCGCCTCATCGGCCAGCAGGCCAAGCACCAGCAGGTTACCAACCCCAAGAACACCGTCTTTAGCGTCAAGCGCTTCATGGGCCGTCGGCTCTCCGAAGTCTCCGGCAGTGCCGTGGGCGTCTATGGCAAGACCGGCAACGAGGTCGCCAACGTCCCCTACGCCGTCGCCGCAGGCGCCGACGACGCCGTGAAGGTCAAGGTCAACCAGGGTGAGTTCACCCCCCAGCAGGTCTCGGCGTTCATCCTCATGGACCTCAAGAAGACCGCCGAGGACTACCTCGGCGAGAAGGTCGACCGTGCCGTCATCACCGTCCCTGCGTACTTCAACGACGCCCAGCGCCAGGCCACCAAAGACGCCGGCGAGATCGCGGGCCTGAAGGTCGAGCGCATCATCAACGAGCCGACCGCCGCCGCGCTCGCCTACGGCCTGGACAAAAAAGCCAAGAACCAGAAGATCGCCGTCTTCGACCTCGGCGGGGGCACCTTTGACGTCTCCATCCTCGAGATCGGCGACGGGGTCTTCGAGGTTCTGAGCACCAACGGCGACACCCACCTCGGCGGCGACGACTGGGACCAGCGCGTCATCGACTTCCTCGCCGACGAGTTCCGCAAGAAGGAAGGGATCGACCTCCGCAAAGACCCGATGGCCCTCCAGCGCCTCAAAGAGGCCGCCGAGAAGGCCAAGGTCGAACTGAGCACGATGCAAGAGACCACCGTCAACCTCCCCTTCATCACCGCCGACGCCAACGGGCCAAAGCACCTGCAACTGACGATCAGCCGGGCGAAGTTTGAGGCCATCACCAACGACCTCTTCGAGCGCCTCAAGGCCCCCTGCACCAGCGCACTGGCCGACGCCAAGGTCAAGCCGAGCGACATCGACGAGGTCGTCCTCGTCGGCGGCAGCACACGCATGCCCAAGGCCGCACAAATCGCCAAGGAAATCTTCGGCAAAGAACCCAACCGCTCCGTCAACCCCGATGAGGTCGTCGCCATCGGCGCCGCCATCCAGGGCGGCGTTCTCACCGGCGCGGTCAAGGACATCCTCCTGCTCGACGTTACCCCACTCTCCCTGGGCGTCGAGACCATGGGCGGCGTGATGACCAAGGTCATCGAGCGCAACACCACCATCCCGACGAGCAAAAAGCAGGTCTTCTCCACCGCCGCGGACAACCAGCCGGAGGTCACCATCCACGTCCTGCAAGGTGAGCGCGAGTTTGCCAAGGACAACCGCACGCTCGGCCAGTTCAACCTCGGCGGCCTCCCCCCCGCACCACGCGGCACGCCGGAGATCGAAGTCGAGTTCGCACTCGACGCCAACGGCATCCTCACCGTAACTGCCACCGAGAAGAAGACCTCCAAGAAGGCCGACATCAAGATCACCAACAGCGGCGGCCTGGACAAGGACGAGATCGAACGCATGAAGAAGGACGCCGAGGCACACGCCGCGGAAGACAAAAAACGCCGCGAACTCGTCGACCTCAAAAACCGCGCCGACCAGTTCGTGATCCAGACCCGCCGGGCCTTGGATGAGCACGGCGGCAAAGTCTCTCCCGACGTCCGCGGCAGCGTTGAGAGCGCGCTCTCGAACCTCGAAACCGCCATCAAGGGCGACGACAAAGAGGCCATCGAAAAGACCCTCAAAGCCGCCGAGAACGCCAGCATGCAGCTCGGCAAGGCGATGTACGAATCCGCACCCGCCTCCAACGCCGCCGCCGGCGCCAACGGCCAGGCCGAGGCCAAGCCCGAAAGCGCACCACAACGCGAGGACGTCATCGACGCCGACTTTGAGGTCAAGGACGGCAAGCGCTAGCACACACCCACCGCCGCCAGGCGCAACTTGTGCACACTCGGGGCAATCACCCCGGTCCACACCCGCACAAATGAGGGTTCTGCTCACAGCCCGCTCACAAGCACGACGCCGAAGGCTACAGTAATGTGCTCGACGCGGGGTAAGGTACCCTCCGGTGCGAGCGTTCAATCACGCAACCAATAGGAGCCCTCCATGAACTTCCGCATCGCCCTGCTGCTCGCCTCATCCCTGGCCATCCCCGCCATCACCGGCTGCACCATCAACCCCAAGCCCGCGGGCACGCCGATGATGGGCCAGAACCTCACAGCACAGGAAACCGTCGATATCAACGTCGCCGCCAAGGTCAAGGCCATCAACTACGCCACACGCCAGGTTACTCTCGTCAGCGCCGACGGCCGCGAGACCTCCTTCCGCGTCGGGGACCAGGTCCAACGCCTCAACGAGGTCAAGGTCGGCGACAACGTCCAGGCCCGCTTCACCGCTTCCGTCGTTGCCGAACTACGCGCACCAACGGCCGAAGAACTGGCCAACCCCATCGCCATCACCCGCACCCAGGGCCGCGCACCCCAAGGCTCCACCCCCGGCGCGGGCGTTGTTGACGCCGTCCGGGTTGTAACCAAAATCCAGTCCGTCGACGTCCCCAACATGCTCGTAACCCTCCGCGGCCCCCTCGGCGAGACGGCCACCTTCAAGCGCACCAACCCCGACAGGGTCCGCCTCCTCCGCGCAGGCGACACCGTCGTGCTCACCTATACCGAGGCCGTCGGCGTCTCGCTCGAAAAAATCGCCCCCCGCTAAGCATCATTCACGCTCCTAAACAACCCAACCCCGGCCGTGCAAAACACGCCGGGGTTGTTTTCTATCCGTCCAGGCCCGGAGGTCCGGGCGTCTTCCCCTCCCACCCACACCCCCACCCACACCCCCATAGACTCACGGCCATGCACACCACACCCCTTGCCGCCCTGCTCCTCGCCATGACCGCAACCCTCGCCACCGCCCAGCCGGCTAACACCCCCACTCCACCCAAAACCGAAGCCCGCCCCGTAACCGAGACCATCCACGGCACCACCATCACCGACAACTTCCGCTGGCTCGAAGGGGACAACTCCGACCCCTCCAACATGGGCAAAGTAACCGATGAGGTCAGCGCCTGGACCGACGCGCAGAACGCGCACACCCGTGCCGTGCTCGACAACCTCCCCGGCCGCAAAAGCATCGAAGAGGCCTTCCGCCCCCTCATGCAGATCGGCGCCGTCAGCGCGCCAGCCATGGCCGGCGACCGCTACTTCTACACCAAACGCGAGGGCACAGAGAACCAGCCCCGCGTGCTCATGCGCATCGGCCACGCCGGCGCGCCGCAGGTCCTGCTCGACCCCGCCAAGATCGACCCCTCCGGCCTGACCGCCCTCGGCGGCATGCTCCCCTCACAAGACGGCAAGCTCCTCGCCTTTAGCCTCTACCGCAAGGGAGACGAGAACACCACCATCTACTTCCTCGAAGTCGACACCGGCCGATGGCTCCCAGACACACTCACGACCAAAGCCCAGCCCATCCAATGGCTCCCCGACAACTCCGGCCTCTTCTACGAACGACTCGACAACATCGACGACCCCTACTCCGCACGAATCATGTTCCACAAGCTTGGCACCCACCCACGCTTTAACCCCGTCCTCTTCAAGCAATACACCAAAGCAGAAAACGAAAAACTCGCCACCACCTGGGGCCCCGGTGCCACCGTCAGCAAAGACGGCAACTGGATGGTCCTCAGCTACTGGACCAGCACCAGCAGCAACGACATCTGGGCCATCGACCTCCGAAAGTGGTTCAAGGACGGCACCTTCGACAAACGCGAAATCAAAGTCGGCGCTGACAACAACTTCTTTGGCGAAATCCACGGCGACACCCTCTTCATGATCACCGACTACAAAGCTCCAAACAAACAAATCCTCGCCGTCGACCTCAACAACCCACAAGAAGCCAACTGGAAGACCATTGTCCCCGATAACCCCAACGCCGTGCTGCAAAGCTTCGGCATCGCCAAGGGCCTCATCGCCGCCGACTATGAAGAAAAAGCCACCAGCCGAATCTACATCTTTGACCTCGCCGGCAAGCCCAAGGGCACCCTCAACCTCCCAGGCATCGGCAGCGCAGGCCTGAGCGTCGAGGACGACCGAACCGAGGCCTTCCTCAGCTTCACCAGCTTCAACTTCCCCAGCACCATCTTCCGCGTCGACCTGGCCACCCCGCAGGCCGAGCCAACTGTCTGGGAACGCCCGCAGGTCCCCGTCGATCCCTCCACCGTCCAGGTCGATCAGGTCCAGTTCAAGAGCAAAGACGGCACTCCCGTAACCATGTTCATAGTCCACAAAAAAGGCCTCAAACTCGACGGGAACAACCCCACCATCCTCAACGCCTACGGCGGGTTCAACATCTCCCAAACCCCCTTCTTCTCCCCCACACTCTTCCCCTGGTTCGACGCCGGCGGCGTCTTTGCCCTGCCCAACATCCGCGGCGGGGGTGAATACGGCAAGCCCTGGCACCAGGGCGGCATGCTCGCCAACAAGCAAAACACCTTCAACGACATGATCGCCGCCGCACAGTGGCTCATCGACAACAAATACACCAACCCCAACCGGCTCGCCACCGTCGGCGGCAGCAACGGGGGCCTGCTCATGGGCGCGATGATCACACAACGCCCCGACCTCTTCCGCGCCGTCGTCTGCCAGGTGCCGCTGCTGGACATGCTCCGCTACCAAAACTTCCTCATGGCCCGCTACTGGGTCCCCGAATACGGCACCGCCGAGAACCCCGACCACCTCGCCTGGCTCAAGGCCTACTCACCCTACCACAACATCAAGCCGGGCACCAAGTACCCCGCCGTCCTCTTCACCGCCGGCGAGAACGACACACGCGTGCACGCCCTGCACGCCCGCAAGATGGCCGCGGCCCTCCAGGCCGCCACCGCCAGCGACCCCGCCGAGCGCCCCATCCTGCTCTGGGTCGACCGCGACGCCGGGCACGGCGCGGGCAAGCCGCTCAACCTACGCATCCGCGACGCCGTCGACTCTCGCATCTTCCTGATGTGGCAACTGGGCATGCTGCCCAAATAACCCCTCCCCCAAAACGTTCCGGCGGGCAGGGGTAGGGTTTGATCCCTTCCGAACCCCTCCCCCGAGGGGAGGGGCAGGGGTGGGGTTTGATCCTACTAAACACTCAGCACAAGCACTACCCGCAACCGCACACCACGCACTTTCAACCCCCATGCCCACCCAGGTCCTCATCTCCCTCGCCTTCGGCCTGCTCCTGGGCGCGCTCGTCGCCCGCCTCCTGCACGCCCGCCAGACCGCCCGCACACTCGCCGCCGAGCAGCGTGCAAGCCAGGCCGAGCGCCTCGCCGAGCTTGGCTCCATGACCGGCGGCCTCGCGCACGAGATCAAAAACCCCCTCTCGACCATCGGCCTCAACGCGCAACTCTTAGCCGAGGGGATCGCCGAGCTGCCCGAGACTGAACCACTCCGCCCGCGCCTGCACGCGCGCGTCGGCGCGCTCGCACGCGAGGCCGACCGCCTCCGCGGCATCCTGCAAGACTTCCTCGACTACGCCGGGCAACTCCGACTTGAAAAATCCCCCACCGACCTCCGCGCCACACTCAGCGAGATGGCCGACTTCTTCACACCCGAGGCCGAGCGCGCAGGCGTAACACTCACCCTCGACCTCCCACCCGTGAGCACCCCCAACGACCTGACCATCCCCATCGACGCACGACTGGTCAAACAAGCCCTCCTCAACCTCCTGCTCAACGCCATCCAGGCCATCAACGCCACCAAACCACCAGCCCCCCAGCGCGGCCACGTCATCCTCCGCGCCACCAACCACCCCGCCACAAACAACACCCCCGCGCACGTCCGCATCCAGGTGCAAGACAACGGCCCAGGCATCCCCAGCGAAAACCTCGATAAAATCTTCCAGCCCTACTTCACCACCAAATCCGGCGGCACAGGCCTCGGCCTGCCCACCAGCAAACGCTACATCCTCGAACACCAAGGCACACTCACCTGCACCTCCACCCAAGGCCAAGGCACCACCTTCACCATCACTCTCCCCACCACTTAGTGATCAAATAAAGGTGGCGCGGGCTTCCCCCCGGTGGAGCGGGCTTCCAGCCCGCTCCACCGGGGGGCGCGGGCTTCCAGCCCGCGATCCTCTCTCTCAGCAGCCTCCCTCACCCCCCAGGAACACCCCCATGCCCTCCCTCGACGTCGTCTCCCGCTTCAACTTCCCCGAACTCGACAACGCCCTGAACAACACCAAAAAAGCCATCGCCGCCCGCTTTGACTTCCGCGGCGCAACCGCCGAGATCACCGTCGACCGCAAGGAAAAGACCATCAAGTTCGTCGCCGACGACGGCGCCAAACTCCGCGGCATCCGCGAGATGTTCGAGTCCGCCGCACACCGCCGCGGCCTCGATATCGCCGCCTTCAAGTGGGGCGAGAACCTCCCGGCCCTGGCCGGCAAACTCAAGTGCGAGGTCAAAATCCAAGACGGCATCGAGCAAGAAACCGCCAAAGCGATCGTCAAGGTCATCAAAGACAGCAAACTCAAAGTCCAAGCCGCTATCCAGGGCGAAGAGCTCCGCGTCACCGGCAAGCAGATCGACGACCTCCAAGCCGTCATCAAACTCCTCAACGCCGCAAACCTCGGCCTGCCCCTCCAATACGTCAACATGAAAAGCTAACCCGCTCCCGAGTACCCCTCACACCAACCCCGTCGTCGGCACCGCCGGGAACCCAAGATCATCACCCACCCAACCCCGCGCATCGAGCAGCGCATGCCCTAGCCCCGCGATCATCGCCGCGTTGTCAAGGCACAACCCAACCCCCGGCAGCCGCAACTCCAACCCCTCTTCCTTCGCAAGCAGCACCAACTCACGCCGAAGCCTTGAGTTCGCGCTCACACCCCCACCGACCAACAACCCCCGGCACCCCGGATGCTGCGCAATCGCACGCCGAACCTTCAGCACCACCGCACCCACCGCCGCCCGCTGAAAACTCGCCGCCAAGTCCGCCGCACTCGGCGGCACGTGCACCCCACGCAAGTCCGCCCGCGCGTTGGGAACCCCGCGCAGCGCATACAACGCCGCCGTCTTCAGCCCACTAAAGGAAAAATCCAGAGACCCAGCCGACAACCTCGACACCGGAAACTCGATCGCGTTCTCATCGCCACGCTGCGCAAGCCTGTCCACCTCCGGCCCACCCGGGAACCCCAGCCCGAGCATGTTGGCGAGTTTGTCATACGCCTCGCCGATCGCGTCGTCGATCGTCCCCCCCAGCCGGCGCGCACGCACAGCCGACTCCATGTGATAGAGCGACGTGTGCCCACCAGACACCACCAGCCCAAGAGCCGGGAACCCGGGCAAACCACCACCACCACCCCCCTCATCCATACACCCCGCAAACAAGTGCGCATGCACATGGTCCACCCCCACGCACGGCACGCCCAACCCCCACGCCAACCCCTTTGCCGCCGACACACCCACCAGCAGCGACCCGATCAACCCAGGCCGATTCCCCACCGCCACTCCTTCAACCTCACCCAACCCCACACCCGCACCACGCAACGCCTCACGCACCACCCCCAGCACACGCTCGGCATGTGCCCGGCTGGCAATCTCAGGCACCACACCCCGATACTCCGCGTGCAAATCGTGCTGGCTGGCAATCACGTTCGACAACACCACCCGCCCGCGCACCACCCCCGCCGCCGTCTCGTCGCACGACGTCTCAATCCCCAAAATCACGCGCTCCAAGGCCATCAAACGACCATATCCCACCCCCAACCATCAACCCAACCCAATAAATACCCTAACAAGTCATATTTGCATACGTGCGGATGAATGGATATATTACCCCGCCGCACCATTCGGTCGATCTCACTACACCCAACCACTCCCCCACAGGGGCGAAGCATGCACATCCGCGACATCTTCGCACGCCACCCCACCACCTTCAGTTTCGAGTTCTTCCCACCGAAGTCCGCAGACGCGGCCGAGGTCCTCTATCAGGCCATCCTCGAGCTCCAAACCCTCCGCCCAAGCTACGTCAGTGTTACCTACGGCGCAGGGGGCAGCACACGCGAGCTCACACACGACCTCGTCGTCCGACTCAAAGAACAGACCCCGATGGACCCCGTCCCGCACCTCACCTGCGTCGGGCACACCCAAGACGAGATCAACGCCATCCTCACACGCTACGCACTGGCCGGCGTCTCCAACATCCTCGCCCTCGGCGGCGACCTCCCCCGCTCCATGCCCGACCACGACCGCGCCAAAGACGCCTTCCGATACGCCGCTCAACTCGTCGCGCACATCAAGGCCTTCAACAACTCCCACGCCCACCCCGACAAACGCGGCTTCGGCATCTGCGTCGCGGGCTACCCCGAGGGCCACCCAGGCACGCCCAACCGCGTCCGCGAGATGGACTACCTCAAGGCCAAGGTCGACGCCGGCGCCGACTGGATCTGCACCCAGCTCTTCTTTGACAACCGCGACTTCTATGACTTCCGCGACCGCTGCACACTCGCGGGGATCAACGTCCCGATCGTCGCAGGGATCATGCCCGTATCGAGCATCAAGGGGATGCTCAGCATGGCCGACATGGCCCTGGGCGCACGCTTGCCCGCCCCACTGCTCCGCGCCATCAACCGCACCCCAGGCGACCCCGACAGCGTCCGCCGCGTCGGCGTCCACTGGGCCACCGAACAGTGCCGAGACCTCCTTGACAACAACGTCCGCGGCATCCACTTCTACACCCTCAACAAAAGCACCGCCACACGCGAAATCTACACGACCCTCGGCGTGCGCCTGGCCGACTAAACACCCCTCTCACTCTCCCCCACTCCCGGCCCCAACGGGGCCGCGGGCTGTAGCCACGGGTAAAGCCCGCGCAGCGCTGGCGCAACCCGTGGAAGCAATCCCACACACAAACACCGCCCCGGCAGGGGCGGCGGAATCCACGACATCAACGCCTCAAGCACAAACACCAACAAAATGAGGTTCGCGAAGGTTAGCGGAGGAACGCGGAGTAAAAACCGGTGTGAGGCTCGCACCCTAAAACATCTCCCCTACCCCAACCCCCAAACACCCTCTGAAAACCTCTACTACTCAGTCCTCTGAGTGAATCCCCTCTGGATACTCAGGGCCTCTGGAGTAAAGCTCGTCTTTCATAACCTCAAACTTCCCCCAACTCCCCCCGCAGCAGCGCCGCCGCCTGCGCCTCCCCCTCCGACGAGTGCAGCCCGAACGCCCGGTGCACGCACCGCACCGCCCGCTGCCCATCCCCCTCGCGCACCACCACCGATATCCGAATCTCACTGGTTGTGATGTTCTCGACCAATATCTTCTCTTGCGCCAGCGCGGCGAACATCATTGCCGCCACACCCGAGCTGCTCCGCATCCCCGCGCCAACCGCCGAGACTGTGCTGAACCCACCATCCGCCCGCAGGCTCTGCGCCCCGACCAGCGGCGCGACGCCCTGCAAAATCGCATTGACCTCCGGCAGGTCCTTCTTATCCAGCGTAAACGTCAGGTTGATCGTCCCCGGGCCGTCGTCCTCCTGGATGATGTCATCGACCGGAATATGCGCCGCGGCAATCGGCGAAAAGACCTTCGCCTGCACACCCGCGGCGTTCTGCACGCCACGCAGCGAGATGCGACCAACGCCACCCTTGAGCACCACGCTCGAAACAACCCGCGCTTCCATCGAACCCTCCTCGCTCAGGACGACCGTCCCCCGCTGCCCATCACCTGCCCGCTGGCTGTGCAGCACCCGCACCGGCACGTCAAACTTACGCGCCAGCTCCACCGCACGCGGGTGGATCACCTGCGAGCCGAGGCTCGCCGCCTCGAGCATCTCCTCATAAAACACCACCGGCCGCAGCCTCGCCTCGGGCACCAACCTCGGGTCGGCGGTGAATACCCCATCAACATCCTTGTAAATCTCGCACTCACCCTTGAACCGCGCCGCCAGCGCGACCGCCGTCGTGTCGCTCCCACCCCGCCCCAGCGTCGTTACGTCCCCCTCCTCAGTCACCCCCTGAAACCCGCAGACCACCGGCACAACCCCCTGGCCCAGCAACTGCTCCACACGATCACCACCGACCTCCCTGATCGACGCCCTGCCGTGAACGTGATCGGTCTTGATCCCCGCCTGCAACCCCGTCAAACTCACCGCCGGCACGCCCAGCCCGCGCAGCGTCATCGCCATCATCGCGCACGAGACCTGCTCGCCCGTCGCCAAGAGCTGGTCCATCTCGCGCTTGTCATGGCCTATGTCCCCCAGCGTGTCGGCCAGGCCCAGCAGGTCGTCTGTCGAGTCCCCCATCGCGCTGACGACCAGGATCACCCGCCGGCCCGCCCCACGCGCACGCACCGCGTGCCCGGCTGATTGCCGCAGCTTCTCCGCATCGCCGACCGATGTGCCACCAAACTTCTGAACAACCGTTTGCACGCCCATCGCTCCTGCCTGCGCACACAACCACCCGCAGATCGCCACCTTAGGCGTCTGCGCACAATCACCGCCCCGCCGACGACCCCGCCCACGCATCCAGCACCGCCGCATCAATCCCCGCAACCTGCCCCACCAGCCCCCCGTGCTGCAACATCGGCACCCACCGCCGGCAACCGGTGCACGTGCCGCATATCCGACCACCCGACTGCGCCTGCGACGGGCACCACCGCGCCAGCCCCACAGGCGCGTCGATATCCGCCGCAAGTTCGATCAACTGCCGATCCGTCAGGTCCAGCATCGGCGTCTCGATAACCAGCCCCGGCCCCGTCGAATCGACCGACAGCAACCTCGCCGTCAGCAGCGCACGGTCCGTCGCCATCACGCCCTCACTGACGCGCACATCGTCGTACAACTCACCCCCAAGCTGGATCGCCCACACCAGCCGCTCGGACCGCCGGGCCAGCGTCGCCTCGCCGGCGCTCAGCAGCATCGCACTCGCCTCCAGCCCCCGGCTGGCCACGGGCACCTGCCCCTGAATAATCTCGGCAAACTGCGCCGTCTCGGCCAACCGCTCCGCCGCACGCATGCTCACCACGTCCAGCGCCCCAGCCACCCACAGCGACGACCGCTCACCCCCAACGCTCGCCCGGCACACACCCTCTAGCCAGCACGCCACCACGCAAGCGATCGTCCCGTCATAGACCACCACGCTCTGCGCACGCTGCATGCTCGCCATACTCATGCCCGCATAATCGGCCACCACCGCGCACAAACTGCACATTCACCACCCACGGGTGAATATCCTTCGGTCCCTATGCGCCACCTCCTCGCAACACTGCTCATCCTGCCCACCTCGATCCTCCTGCCTGCCCCCCCGGCACACGCCCAACAACCACCCCCGGCACCCACAACCCCCGGCCTCATCCAGTACCCCTCACTCACCCACGACGGGCAGGCCCTCGTCTTCAGCTGGCTCGGCGACCTCTGGCTCGCGCCCGCCGCCGGCGGAAACGCCACACGCATCACCTCACACCCCGCCGACGAAAGGCGTGCCGTCTTCTCACCCGACGGCAAATCCCTCGCCTTCGAGTCCGAACGCGACGGCGCACGCAACCTCTACCTCATGCCCATCACTCCCACTACCTCCACCACCCCCACCCAAGCAGGCCCCATCACACGCATCACCACCAGCGACCGACCACAATCACTCTCGGGCTGGTCCCCAGCAGGCGACGCCATCCTCTTTTCTGAACCCAACGTCGGCCTCCAGCGCGCCGCCCGCATGCTCGCCGTCCCCATCAAGGATGGGCACCCCGCCGCACCACCCGCCCCCATCACCGCCGCCTTCGGCAGCTACCCACGGCCAACCCCAGACGCCGCAGGCATTGTCTTCACACGCCGGTACTCCGAGTTCAACCGACCACGCTACAAAGGCTCGGCTTCCTCAGACCTCTGGCACCTCAACACCACCACCAACCAGTTCACGCAGATCACCGCCACCCCAGGCACCGACGCCGATGCTTATCCCATGCACGACGGCACCGTCGTCTTCCTCTCCACACGCGACGGCACCGCCAATATCTGGCGCGCAAGCATCGACGGCACCAACCCCCAACCCCTCACACGCTTTGCACCCACACCCACAAACCTCACCATCGCCCACGGCGTGCGCGACCTCTCCGTCAACCCCGCCGCCAACAAGGCCGTCTTTCTCCTCTTCGACCAGCTCATGACCCTCGACCTCGCACACAGCGACGCCCAGCCCACCCCCATCACCATCACCGCCGCACCAGACGCGCAGAACAACGAGCAAACACGCATCAACCTCGCACGCGAAACCACCGAGGCACTCCTCAGCCCCGACGGCAAAGCCATCGCCCAGATCGCCCGCGGCGAGGTCTTCGTCCGCAGCACCGACGAGAACTGGCCCACACGCCGAGTGACAAACACCCCGGGCCGTGAACGCGAACTCGCCTGGTCCCCCGATGGACGCATCCTCTGGTTCACCACCGACCAGGCAGGCACCAACCACCCCTCCTACGCCACCGTAACGCTCACACGCGAAGACCTCGACGAAAAACCCAAGCCCGACCCGGCAGCAGACAAAAAAGACGACCCCAAAGAAGACCCCAGAGAAGACAAAAAAGACGAAGCAAAGGACGAAAAAAAACCCGACGACGAGCCCGGCGCAACACCCACGGCCGACAAACCCGCCGACACGCAAACCAAAAAAACAAAGAAAGATAAAAAGCCCGACCCCGGCAAACGCTGGGCCGAGGCCCTCGCCTTCGATGTCCAAACACTGGACACCTCCTTCATACCCCCCGGCAAAAACGACGGCGTCATGGGCATGGAACTCACCAACCCCATCCCCTCACCCGACGGCCGATCCCTCCTGCTCACCCGCGGCCTCGGCGACCTCATCCTCATCGACCTGGTCAACAAGTCCGCACGCGTCCTCCTTGAAGGATGGTCCCCAGCCGATGCACATTGGGCCGCCGACTCACGCCACATCGTCTTTGCTCGCGAAGACCTCGACTACAACAGCGACATCTTCCTGCTCGACACCGCCCCCACCCCGCCCGGCACACCCACTCCAGCGCCAATCAACCTCACGCAGCACCCCGACGCGGACGATTCCCCACGCCTCTCCGCCGACGGCAAGGTCCTCATCTTCCGATCCGACCGCGCAGGTGAGAACGGCGACTTTGCCATCTACGCCATCAACCTCGATCCAGCCCTGGACAGCCTCCTGCCCTACGAACTCGATGACTATTACAAAAAACAATCCACCGCCGCAAAGGCACGCAAACCGATCGACCCCGTCCTCTGGGACAACCCCGACTGGACGGCCAAGGAACTCGCCAAAGAGGCCTCCAAAACCCCCAAGCCCCTGACCTTCGACGTTGCCGACGCCTATCTCCGCGTCCGCCGCATCAACGTCGCAGGCACCCGCGTCGGCACCGTCCTGGCCACCCCCGCCGCCGACCGCATCATCTTCACCCAAGCCCCCGACGGGCCACCCCCGGCTGAGGGCACACTCTCCTCCATCTCCTACAAAGCAGACGACCGCAAACCCATCACCACCGGCCCGCTCCGCTCCATCACACTCTCCAACACCGGCGAACGCGTCGCATTCATCAAGGCCGGCCAGGCCAGCGCAGCGCCGACCCTCGGCGGCAAGATCGACCCACTCACCATCGACGCCCCCATCACGCTCGACCTCAACGCGCAGGCACGCCAAAAGTTCCTCGAAGCCGCTCGCATCATCGGCAACGGCTTCTACCACAACACACTCAAGGGCCTCGACTGGCCGGCCCTCACCGCACGCTACCTCCCCCTCGCGCTGACCACACGCACCAACAACGAGTTCGACCGCGTCTTCTCGATGCTCCTAGGCGAGCTTGACGCCTCGCACATGGGCATCTACGGGCCCGACAACTTCACCCCACCACCGCTGGCCATCGGCTACCTCGGCGTGGACACCAAACCGGCCGAGTCAGGGCCGACCGACCCGGGCCTGACCGTCACCCGCATCCTCGCCGACGGCCCCGCCGCCGTTCACCCCAAAGGCCCACGCCCCGGCGACACCATCACCTCCATCGACGCCGAACCCACCGCCGGACGCGACCTGCAAACACTCCTCATCGCCAGGGCTGGGCGCGAAACACTCCTGACCTACACACGCCCGGGCGTTGAAAAACCCATCACCATCATCATCACACCCACCACCTCAGCCGAACACGCCGACCTCCGATACAAGCAAGAAGTCCGCGACCGCAGAGAAACCGTCAGCAAGCTCTCCAACAACAAGATCGGCTACCTCCACGTCCGTGGCATGAGCCAGCCCTCCGTGCGCGACTTCGAGCGCGACCTCTTCGCCGCCGCCAGCGGCAAGGACGCACTCATCATCGATGTCCGCGACAACGGCGGGGGCACCACCGCCGACATCCTCCTCGCCTCCCTCACCGCCCCAGTGCACGCCAAAACCCAGCCCCGCGGCGTTGACCCAAGCACCATACCCCCCGACACCTACCCGCGCGACCGTCGCCTCATCTACTCCTTCGCACGCCCCATCATCGTCCTCATCAACGAAAACTCCTACTCCAACGCCGAAATCTTCGCACACGCCATCCAGACCATCAAACGCGGCAAACTCGTCGGCACCCCCACCTACGGCGGCGTCATCTCCACCGGCAGCGCAACCCTCATCGACGGCACCACCCTCCGCACCCCCTTCCGCGGCTGGATACTCCCCGACGGGCGCGACGAAGACGCCAACGGCGCACAACCCGATATCAACATCCCCTCCCTCCCCCAGGACGAAACCATCGGCAACGACGCGCAGCTCAAAGCCGCCGTGCAGGACTTGCTCGAAACCATCCGTTGATCTTCCCCCTCACCGCACCAGAAAGACCAGCACCGCAAGGTCGTACGCCGCGTGCGTGCCCACAACGATCCCAAACCCACGCCACAGGTAGAGCACCGCAAAGAACGCCCCCGCGATGACGAAGAAAAACACCTTCCCCCAAAGCACCGCGCCAAAGAACAACCCAACCTCACCCCGCCACAGCAGCCCCAACCAGTCCAAGAGCCCCACCCCGCGACCGTTCAGCGCCAGCACGTCGTGGTAAAACGCGAACGCCACCGCCGTGATCGCGATCGAGAGCACCGTCGGCCAGATCGGCCGCAGCCGCAGCCACGTGCACAGCACCGGGTGCAACAAGGCGTGGCAGATCGCCAGCCCCGCCAACCGAAAGACCAACTCCTCATAAATCCCCGCGCCCAGCGAGACCGTCGCCCGCGCAGGCCAGGGCATCGCCAGCAAACCCTCGGCACCACCAACCGCCGCCAACCCGCCACCACGCGAGTGCCCCAGCACCGCCGCAAAGACCAACAACGGCATCGCCCACAACGCCGACTCCAAGAGCATCGCCACCTGCACCATCGGGCGAAACTGCCACCGGTCCTTGACCACCACATGCCAGATCAGCAGCACCAGCAACACCGTAACGCCCGGCACCAGCAACCCCAGCACGCCGAGGTTCTCAAAGAAGACCCGCAGCAGGTTCTCCGCACGCACCGTCGTCTTGATCCCACGGTCAAGATCGTGCAGATAAAACACCGAACCGATCTCATAGAGCACCACCAGCGGGAGCAAAAACAAAAACGCCTGCAACGGCCGCGCGCTCAGGAACCAGTAATCCTCACGCCCCCCACCGCCACCCCCACCCCCACGCCCCCCGCGCGCACCGGCCACACGCGCTTTGCCACGGTTGCGGAATCTCTCGGCGTTGCCCACAAACCCATCCTTCGGCCCCCGGTGCTCCAAATCTTCAACGCCGCACAACCTACGCCCAACTTTACACGCGCCCAACCGCCGGCGCACCCACACAGATGCACCCCCACCTACTATCTTTCTCGAAGAGGAGCCACACGTTGAGCGAGCAAACCGATCCGACCACCTACCCCGCCCCGCGCCCGGCACCAGCACCCCGCGACACACCAGACGCCCAGGTTCTCCCCATCGAGATCGCACGCCTGCTCGGCGACCTCAAGTGCACCGATATCGTCATCCTTGACGTCCGCCAACTCAGCGAAGTCCAAGACTTCCTCGTCCTGGCCACCGGCACCAGCGAACGGCAGATCCGCGCCGTCGCGCACCAGGTCAAGCACCTTGTCGAGGAACGCGCCCAGAGCGTCTACCGCACCAGCACCGACGACCAGGCGACCTGGGTCGTCATCGACTGCGTCGACTTGGTCGTACACCTCTTTGAGCCGAACGCACGCGGCTATTACGACCTCGAAGCCATGTGGGCCGATGCGCCGCAACTGCCCTGGCAACGATCAGCCGACGCCCCTCGCCCCGGGCTGGTTGCAACTCCAGCAGAACCACAACCGACCGAAGCCGAGCAGTCGCCCGCGCCTAAGCCCAAGCCCAAGCCCAAGCCCAAGAAAGCACCCACCAAGAAGGCCCCCGCAAGCACGCCGGTCAAGAAGAAGTCCACCAAGAAGGCCGCCGCCAAGCCACGCAAGAAAGTGGCGAAAGCCAAGGCCGTCGCAAAGCCGGCCAAGAAGAAGGTGGCAACCAAAGCCCGCACCGGCCTGCGAGTCAAGGCTCGCGCAAAGCCGAAGGTCAAGCCACGCAAACCCTCGGCCAAGCGTGGGCGTGCCTCCAAACGGCTCTGATTGCGCGGAACAGACAGCACCCAACCCACCCCCCGTCGATCGCCATCTCTGCGCGCGCAAAACCGGAGATGCACCCAAACCCTCCCAGAGCCGTTCGGCGTCCCTTGCCTGTACCCTGGGTAGGGTCAGGCCCTGAACGCGGCAGCCGGGCTTTAAAGTGCCATTGCCGGGCTCGCGCATTTTCAACCCCTCCCCCAGAACGTTCTTGCGGGGAGGGGCAGGGGTGGGGTTTGGTGGTGCAGGCTTCCAGCCTGCAAGGCAAACACATTTCTCCACAGAGGCACAGAGGCACCGAGAAAGGCAGATGCTTGGGTTTTGTCTTTCTATACAACCCCAGTATCTCTCTTCTCTGTGCCTCAGTGACTCTGTGGTGAACTGCCTTTCCCGCGCGGGCTGGAAGCCCGCGCCACCGGATACTGAAAGTACAACTCACATCTCCGCGAACTTTGCCGTGAAGTGGCGGAGCGCCTGGGGGGCCTCGATGATCTTGATCCCGCGCAGGGTGGCCCGCTTGGCAAAGAGTTCGGCGATCGACTCGGCGGCATAATCAAAGTGGCTCTGCGTGTAGACGCGCCTTGGGAACGCGAGGCGGACGAGTTCCATCGCTGGCGCTGGGCGCGGGGTGCCGTCGGGTAGGGTGCCGCCGAACATGACCGAGCCGATCTCGCAGGCGCGGATGCCGCCGGTGCGGTACAGCCCTGCGACGACGGCCTGGCCCGGGAAGTGTGCCGGGGGGATGTGCGGGCAGAAGTGGGCCGCGTCGATGTAGATCGCGTGCCCCCCGGCCGGCTCGATGATCTGCACGCCGGCCTTGAGCAGGCGCTCGGCCATGTACTCAGCCGTGCGCACGCGGTAGGCGAGGTAGTCTTCTTGGACGACCTCTTGAAAGCCCTGCGCCATGGCCTCGAGGTCGCGCCCGGCCAGGCCGCCGTAGGTGATGTAACCCTCCGTCAGGATCAGCAGCTCGCCGGCGCGCTGCACAAGCCCAGCATCGCGGAGCAGCAGCACCCCGCCGATATTGACCATCCCGTCTTTCTTGGCCGAGATCGTCGCGCCGTCGGCCAGGTCGAACATCTCGCGCACGATGCTGCGCACGCTACGCACGCTCATCCCCGGCTCGCGCTGCTTGATGAACCAGGCGTTCTCGGCGAATCGGCACGCGTCGAGCACCAGCGGTATTTTGTAGCGATCGCAGAGGGCGCGCACGGCACGGATGTTTTCAAGGCTCACGGGCTGGCCCCCGCCGGTGTTGTTGGTGACCGTAACGATGACCATCGGCACGTTCGCCGGGCCTGCTTCTTGGATGACCGCTTCGAGGCGGGGGATGTCGATATTCCCCTTGAACGGATGCCGGCTGCGCGGGTCGGCCGCCTCGGGGATCGGGACGTTGACGGCACGCGCGCCCGTCGCCTCGCAGTTGGCTCGCGTGGTGTCAAAGTGCGCGTTGGCGGGCACGACCTTGCCAGGACCGGCCATGATCTGGAACAGAATCCGCTCGCTGGCCCGCCCCTGGTGCGTCGGCAGGATGTGCTCAAAGCCCGTGATGTCGCGGAGGGAGGCCTGGAAGCGGAAGAAACTCGATGCCCCGGCGTAGCTCTCGTCGCCCCGCATGACGCCGGCCCACTGCTCGGCGCTCATCGCGCCGGTGCCGCTGTCGGTGAGCAGGTCGATGAGCACGTCGTCGGCACGGAGCAGAAAGGTGTTGAAGTGCGCGGCACGCAACAGCCCGTCGCGCTCGGCCTCGGTCGTCATGCGGATCGGCTCGACAACCTTGATGCGGAACGGCTCGATGATGGTCTTCATGCGGGAGGGTACACGAGATACCCGCCGGGGAGGACACCGGGTAGCCGGGGAGCGGATCAGCGAAGACCCCTAGCATCTTCGGCTTGGCGCGGGGCATGGCCGTGCGCAAATGGGAGCATCACATGGTGCGTCGATTGATCTGGGACTTGCCGACGCGGTTGTTTCACTGGTTGTTTGTGGTCGGGTTTGCGTTCTCGGCGTTTGTGGCGTTTGTGCTCGGGGAGCACAGCCGGGTGTTTGCGTATCACGCGATGGTGGGGTTGGCGCTGGCGCTGATGGTTTGTCTGCGTGTGGTGTGGGGGTTTGTGGGGACGCGGTATGCGCGGTTTGGGTCGTTTGCGTTCGGGCCGGGGGCGGTCTTTGCGTATGTCAAGGGGACGATCTTTGGCGGGGGGAAGAGGTACATCGGGCACAACCCAGGCTCGGCGGTGGCGATCTTTGCGATGCTGGCGCTGGTGATTGCGCTTGCAGTCACCGGTGTGATGCTCGGGCGGGATGTTGAGGGCGTCAAGGAGTTGCACGAGGTGTTGTCGTACGTGCTGGTGGGTGTGGTGGGCGTGCACATCCTGGGTGTGGCGTGGCACACGATCCGGCATCGGGAGAACATCACCGCGAGCATGGTGCACGGGCACAAACAGGCCGGGGATGGGGAGGGGATCGGCTCGCCTCGGCGTGTGGTGGCGTTGGTGTTTGTAGTTCTCGTTGGCGCGTGGTTTGGTGCGCTGGTGCGGAACTATGACAGCGCGGAGGGGACGACGCGGCTGCCGGTGGTTGGGGTGGTGCTGCACTTGACTGAGGGTGGGGATGAGGATGAGCGGGGAGAGTAAAAGCTAGTTTTACTCCAGAGGTCCCTGAGGGCCCAGAGGGGGGATTACTCAGAGGACGGAGGTGCAGAGGTTTTCAGAGTAGTTTTTTTGGGGGGAAAGATTGAGGGCAAGGGGGCCAAAAACAGCCCCTCTCTTCTCGGTGCCTCTGTGGCTCGGTGGTGGAATTTGTTTGCCGTGCAGGCTGGAAGCCTGCACCACCGAAAGCCACGGCGAGATCAGACCCTGGCCTTTTTGAGTTTGGGGTCGATGGCGTCGCGGAGGGCTTCGCCGAGGAGGTTGTAGGCCAGGACGGTCAGGAAGATGGCCAGGCCCGGGAAGACGGCCAGCCACCACTTGAACTGACCCTCGCTGTTGATCGCCGAGCTGAGGAGTTTGCCCCAGCTGGCGCTGTCGGCGGGGCCGAGGCCGAGATAACTCAGCGTGGCCTCGACGCTGATGGCCGCGCCGATGGCGAAGCTGGTATCGACCAGGACGGGCGCGACGCCGTTGGGGAGCATGTGGCGGAAGAGGATCGAGCGGAGCGGCAGCCCCGTGGCCTGCGCGGCCTGGACGAAGTCTTGGTTGCGGAGTTTCATAAACTCGGCACGTGTGAAGCGGGCCATGCCCGTCCAGGTGAAGCAGCCGATGATCACCATGATAAAGTAGGTGGTGCGGAGCTCATCGGGAACGACGGCAACGGCAACGATGAGCAGGAAGAGGACGGGCACGGCCATGAAGACCTCGACGACGCGGAAGAGGAGCAGGTCAACCCACCCGCCGAAGTAGCCCATGAGCGCGCCGATGGTCACGCCGATGAGCAGGGCAATGCCCGTGCTGACGACCCCGATGGAGATGGAGAGGCGCGAGGCGTGCAGGAGTTGGCTGAGGACATCGCTGCCGTAGGCATCGGTGCCGAGGGTGAAGGAGTGGTGGTAGCCGGGGCTGGCGGGGTCGGGGTTCTCGGTGGCTGGGCCGAACTGGGTGCCCGGTTTGCTGCGTTGCAGTGCGCTCTCGCGTTGGAGGGGGGACCAGGGGACGGCGGTGAAGGTTGCGGCGGTGATTGTGCCGCGTTGCTGGGCGACGAAGTAGTCCCAGCGTTCAAGGGGTTGGACCCATCGCGCGTTGACGGCCCAGACGGCCAGCATGGTGGCAAGGATGCAGGCGGTGATGCGTGCCCGGCGTGAGCCGATGGGCAGGGCGATGGCGACGAGTGAGACAACGAGCGAAACGGACAGGCCGATGATCAATGGAGCGCTTGGTGAGCGGACGAAAGGTGTGGGGAGCTCTGGGGCTATGCCCGTTCGTGCGAAGACGGTCTGAGCCCGGCGGCCGGCCTCGTCGGCAAGGCCGACGAAGTAGGTCTGCACGAGGCCGGCGATGGCGACGATGAAGACGGCGATGATGATGGCGCCGACGGCGCGTGCGGCGCGAACGCCCCAGTGCTTTCGTGGGCCGCCCAGGGCGGTGTAGAGGATCGCGGCGGTGGTGCCCAGGAGGAGGACGAGGTCGAGGACGGCGAGGTTGCGCCAAAGCGGTGAGGAGGTGTTGCCGGTGTTGTCGGTGATCCAGAGCGGGTGCCCGCTGGCGAGGACGGGCGCGTAGACGGCAAAGAAGGCGATAAGCCCGAGCCAGGCGAGGGCGAAGATAGCCGTGGGCTTTTTGATGACCGTGGACCACGCGTCGGCCCAGAAGCCCATCGCCGGGCGGACGCCGATGCCCTGCATGAGCTGCACGCCAGTGACGACCGAAGGCTCGGGCGCGGGTGTGTTGTTCGGGTTGGGTTGGTTTGCGGCGGTCATGTGGGTGTTGCTGTCGTGATTGACTTTGTCTTGAACCTCGGCCCTCGGCCCTGACCACTCGGCCCTCTTGATTTACTTGTACGCGATGCGTGGGTCGGCCGTGGCGTAGAGGATGTCGGCGGCCAGGAGCGCCAGGAGGTTGACGACGGCGATGATGGTGGTGTTGGCCAGGATGATCTCGCGGTCGCGCTGGCTGATGGCCTCGATGAGCATGTACCCCATGCCGGGGATGGAGAAGATGCGCTCGATGACAACGCTCCCGGCGAGCATGGCCGGGAAGATCGTAACGAACATGGTGATCAGGGGCAGGAGGCTGTTGCGGAAGACGTGCGCGAAAATGACGTCGCGGTTGGAGACGCCCTTGGCCTTGGCGGTGCGGACATAGTCGGCGTTGAAGTTTTCGAGCATCGCAGCGCGGGTCTGCTTGCTCAGCACGGCGAACCCGCCATAGACGATACAGACGACAGGAAGGACCAGGTGCCAGAGCAGGTCGAGGAGGTACCCTCGGCTGAAACCGTCAGGCCCGAAGGAGGGGAGGAAGGTCATCGACTCAGCCGATTTGCTGGTCATCGCGCTGGTCGGAAAGGCGTTGAGGTATTCAGGCGTGGCCAGGAAGCCCAGGGCGAGGGCACCGGCGAGCACGACGGGGACCGAATAGAAGCCGATGAAGACGCCGCCGAGGCCGACGTCGGCCCAGGTGCCCTTGCGCACCGCGGCGAGCATGCCCGAGGGGATGGCGATGAGGTAGATGATGGGGAAAGCGATGATGTTCAGCAGGAGCGTTACGGGCAGGTGCTCGCCGATGAGGTCGATGACGGGGCGCTGGACGCTAAAGGCGGTGCCAAGGTCGGGCCAGGCGACGCTGACGACGCCGGAGATGCCAAAGCCCGCCTCGGGGTAGGGCCTGGTGCGCATCGCGGCGACGAGAAGGGCGCGCTGCGTGGCGGCGTTGGCCCAGGCGGCGCGGGCCTCGGCGGAGAGTTTTTCAAGCTCGGCAAACTCCTTGACAGACCTGTCGGGTTCCTGGGCGATGATGCGGCGGATGATCGGCTGCTGATTGCGCAGGAAGGTGGACCAGGCGTCCGGTGGGTTGGCCGCCTCGACGTAGCGCTTGAAGGCGTCGCGCAGGTTGGCGTCGGCGGCGGTGAAGGTGGCGCGGGCGTCGGTGTAGTTGCGCTCGACGGCGCGGAAGGCCTCGGCACGCTTGGCGCTGTCATCGGCGGGGAACTGGGCGCTGATCTGCTCGGCGGTGGGGGTCGCAACGTCGGGGAGGGTGCTGTCGAACCACTGCCAGCCGGCGGGTGTGGGGATGGGGCGGGGTTTGGTGATGAGGTCGCCGGCGGGGGTGACCAGGTCGCGCTGGCCGAACTTGATGGGGCTGATGCGTGCGAGCCAGCGGGTGTACTGGATCAGTGCGGGTTCGTTGAGGCCGTAGCGGTCTTCGAGCTTTGCGCGGGTGATGGCGATGGAGCTGCTGGACTGCATCGCGCCGCCGCCCGAGGCCATCAGCGCGGCACCGATGCCGCCGGGGGAGAGGGCGATGAGCATAAACACGAGCAGGGTGATGCCGATGAGCGTGGGGATCATCAGCAGGATTCGGCGGATGATGTAGTTGAGCATGGGATTGCCCGTGGTTGTGGTGCGGGTGGCCGCGGGGGTTTACATGCCTGGGTTGGGTGTGGATTCACGGGTGCGGACGTGCTCGACGGGCTCGAGGCCCTTGGGGTAGGGCACGACGTTGCCAGCGCGTGGGCCGACGAAGCGGAGCCATGGCGAGACGCGGAGGAAGGTGTAGGGCTGCTCTTGGTGGAGGACGAGTTCGAGTTCGCGCCAGATGGCCATGCGTTTGTCGGTGTCCATCTCGCGCCGGCCGGCGTCGATGAGGGCGTCGGCCTTGGGGTTGCTCCACTGCGCGAAGTTGTCCCCCTGGTTTTTGATGCTCTCGGAGTGGAATATCTGCTTGGGGTCGCTCTCGGGCGCGTTGGCGCCCCAGGCCAAGGTGATGGCGTCGAAGTCGCGTGTTTTGAGCAGGTCGGTATAAACGGCCCACTCGACGGGGCGGAGCTCGACGCGGATGCCGGCCTGGGTGTAGGCGTCCTTGATGAACTTGGCGATGCGGTCGGAGATCTCGCTGCCGCCGCTGTAGGTGAACTGGAACTTGAACTCGTTGCCGAACTTGTCCTTGAGGATGCCGTCGCTGCCGCGTGCTTCCCACCCGGCCTCCTTGAAGAGGGCCATGGCGCGATCGGGGTCGTAGGGCCAGGGCTTGATGTCGGGGTTGCTACCCGGGCTGGCCAGGGGCTGGTTCCCCTTGGCAACGACGCCGATGCCGGAGTAGATGTCGCGGATGATTTTTTCGCGGTCGAGCGCGTGGGTCATCGCAAGGCGTACGCGCGGGTCGTGGAAGGGTGTGAGTTTGCCGTTGCGTTCGCCGCCGTTCCAGGCGATGAAGCTGTATCCGGAGCGCATGTTGACCCACTTGAGGAACGTGGCCCTCTCCTCCCACGCGGGGTCGGCGGACTTAGAGGCGAACTGTGGCGAGGAGGGTGTGATGATGTCGGCGTCGCCCTTGGCGAAGGTGTTGATGCGCCCGATCTCGTCATTGATGGCCTGGTAGCGGATGGTGTCCAGGGTGGGGCGGGGGCCCCAGTATTGCTCGTTGCGTTCGAGGACGATGTCGGCGGGGGGCGCCCACTGGTTGTCGGGGTTGAAGCCGCGCAGGCGGAAGGGGCCGCTGCCCATGAGTAGGCCGGTGGCCTTGTTGATCTGGGCGGGGGTGAGTTTGCTGTAGACGTGCTTGGGGAGGATGGACAGGCCAAGTGCGTTGTCAACGTTGGAGGCGAGTGGCTGCTTGAAAGTGAACTCGACGGTGCGCGGGTCGATGACCGTTACGCCGGCGATCGAGTCTCGGATGATCGAGCGTGTGCGTTCGGCCTCGATCTGCTCGTTCATGATGTAGTCGGCAAAGGACCAGCGGATGTCCTCGGCCGTGAGGGGGACGCCGTCGGAGAAGCGCACGCCTGGGCGGAGGCGGGCGCGGAGCCAGAGGCCCGCGGGGTCAACCTGCCAGGCCTCGGCCAGGATGCCCGTCCGCTTGAGGGTTTTGGGGTCAAAGTCGGCCAGGCCCTGCAGGACGAGCTCTTGCACCCGGCGAGAGTAGACGTCGGTGGAGATGTTCGGGGTGAGGGTTTTAGTCTGGGCTTCCCAGATCTCGGTGATCTCGCCACCTTCGATCATGTTGGGGTAGGCGCGGGGGTCGGTGGTGAAGGCCATCGGGGGTTGGCGCTCGATGGGGAAGCCTGGGCGTGCCCAGGAGTCGTCGGTTGCGGTGGTCGTCGCGGGCGGGGACGCCCGCGCCACCTGGGTTGGGGTGGTCGTCGCGGGCGAGGACGCCCGCGCCACCTGGGTTGGGGTGGTCGTTGCGGGTGGTGCGGTGTTGATCCCTTGCTCGAAGGCTCGTTGGACCTGATCGACCTGGCCTTTGAGCGTGCCGACGGCGTTGCCCATGCGGCCGAGCTGCTCTTCGATCGCCTTGGTGCGGGCGAGTGCCTCTTCGTTGCGCTTCCAGGCGCGGTCCCCCTGCACGAGGCTGAAGACAAGCAGCAGCAGGGCGAGGCCGACGAGGAGGTAGAGGATGAAGTCTTTGGCCCCGAAGCGGTTGTGCATGGGTTTGTCTCGGCTGTGAGCGGGAGAAAATCGCTGGCTTATGGCCCGGCATGCCGGGGTACGGCCTGAGCAGGCCAGAACGGCAGGGCCTGTGAAACTCTACGCCCGATGGTCGTGCGCTGATCGGGGGAGATTATACGGATGGATCACAGCCCGGGGCGTGAGGGGGGGACTGCGTCTGTGCCTGTGGCGTCGGGTGGGAGAGGGTCGGGTGCTGGTTGGGGGTCCTCGGCTGCGGTTTGGGTCCGGGCGAGGCGCCGGCGTTGCTTGGCGATGAGGCGGATGTTGCGTGCGAAGATCACGACGCCACTGGTCTGCCCCAGCGTGCCGACGATGTCTTGCCTCCAGACAAAGTAGGCAAAGAGCATGATGCTGCCGACGAGGCTGAGCCACCAGAAGGCGACAGGCACGGTGCTGCTCTTGGTTTTCTCGCTGACGAACCACTGCAACAGCCACCTGCCGCCAAAGACGATCTGCCCGGCAATGCCGAAGACGACCCACGCCACGCCGATCCACCCCGATACTTTGAGGATGCGGAACAGGTCGTTGTTGCCAGCGGTCGTGATGCGGCCGAGGGCGTCGCGGCCGAGGAAGGCCTCGGCCTGGGCCTGGGTCAGTGGGCCGATGCTGGTGTTGTCGCGGAACAGGACGGTGAAGGTGCGCTGCCCGTCGGGGGTGGGCTGCCATTGCAACGCGCCCTTGACGGCGCCGATGGTCAGCGTTACCCGTGTGGCGTCGTCTGGTTTTTTCTGCGGTACGTCGGGGGCGAAGGCGATCCATGCGCCGAGCAGGATGAGCGCGAGCATCGCCGCGAGGGGTTCCCACTTGAGGGTCTTCATAAAGGGATTATGGCAGGGTGGTTGGGGAGAGAGCTTTACTCCAGAGGCCCTGAAGGCCCAGAGGGGGAATCACTCAGAGGATGGAGGGGCAGAGATTTTCAGAGTGGTTTGTTTGGGGTCGGTCGTTTGGAGGACTTTGGTGGCAGTGGTCAACACACCTGGCATTTCCTCCGCGTCCCTCCGCCAACCTCCGCACCCTCCGCGAACCTCTTGATTTAGGCGTTTGCGTGAGCCAACCCCACCCCTGCCCCTCCCCTCGGGGGAGGGGTTCTAGGAGATGCCGTTCTGCTCGGCCTGCACCGGCGTGCAGGTCGTTGGGCGTCGGCGGTTGCGCATGTAGCGCACGGCAAAGCAGTCGATCAGGCCGGGGATGGCGCGTTGCCAGATTCCAAAGCCGTATTTGGTAACCCCGGCGACGCGCGGGCGGTGGGCGACGTTCATCTCGACGACCTTGCCGCCCATGTGCGTTACGCTTACTGGTATAAAGCGGTGCATCCCGCGGAACTGCAAGGGCAGCAGCAGGGCGTGCTCGCGCTTGAGGACGCGCAGCGAGCACCCCGTGTCGCGCACGGCGTCCTGGAGGATCAGCGCCCGAAAAAACCGGCCGATTCGGCTGGTGATCTTGCGGATGGCGTTGTCCTTGCGCGTGTGCGAGCGGTCCCCCTGGACCATGTCGGCTCCGC
>JAJTGZ010000110.1 GCA_021299385.1 Phycisphaeraceae bacterium
CGCGACCATGGGCCGACCTCCTCGAACGCGTTAACCTCAACGCCCTGCTCACACCCGAGCAGAGCAATCAGGTCATCATCAACGCTATCAATCCGACGATGGCCGCACGCCCCACCGCCGCCCGCAGACGGATTGCCGTCGTCGAGATCACCCCCGGCACGACCCGCCTGGCGACCAACCAACAGCTCAACACCCAGTTCACACTCAGCAACTGGCGTATCAACGGCATCCAACAACCGAACATCGAAAGCACCGGCCTGTCGATGCTTGGCGCAACGCCCCCGCGGGTGCTGACGCAACTATCCGACAACGGATGGTGGCAACTCGCAGGTCCCGTATCCAACCCACAGCAAGGTGTAAGGACTACCTACAGCTACGCCCCGGCCCACCCCGCTGGCTCCATGGTCAGACGCGACACACCCCTCGGCCTTGCCTCCGTCAGCGTGGAGTTTAAACTGATTGGACAGAGTTTTAGCCAACCGAACGACACCTCTCGGCCGTCCGACTCCGGTCGAAAACTTGTGCTCTCGGCACCGATCAAGATCGTTGATACTCCCGACGAGGTCGTCCAGGCACGCGTGCTGACGGGGGCCGATCTGGAGGCATTCCAGAATAACCTCAGATTGGACGCCGTCAACATCGTCGCAAGCCAGTTAACAATGCACGCACCAAACGGCGTCCAACGCGAAGGGATCCAATTCGATCTAAACCTCGGCACAGGGCCGCAGTGGGGCGGACCTAACCGGAGGGGGAAAACAATCCCCGACGGTGCAGCCTTCGACGCCGAGGTCGAGATCGAGGCCGAAACCTACAGCGCGGGCCAACTCATCGCCACAGGCGACGACACCGGCATTCGATACAGAAGATTCTTGGAATCTAGACACAAGGAACTCCTCCAACTCCCAAAGGCGAAGACCGCCACCGTCCGCCTCAAACCCAGCCGTGAACTCGCCGAGTCCAAACTAGGCATGACCTGGTTCCACAACGCCGAGATCGTTGTACATGACGTCCCCATTAAAATCCGAGACGGCCGGCTAGATAAAACCAAACCCCTCTCCGAACTACGCGGCACCTCCATGCAAGAACGAATGATGCCCCCCATGCCTCAAAACACCCCCGACAACCCCCAAAGCAACCACCTCCAGAAAAACAACCCGAAGACACACCCACCAACCCCTAACCCCCGCACCCCCACCCCCACCCGCTACCCTCGCCCCTATGCCCAACCCCACACGCCCACGCCTGCTCACCGGCGACACCCCCACCTCCACAGGCCTCCACCTCGGCCACTACGTCGGCAGCCTCGAAAACCGCCTGCACTTCCAAGACCACTACGACTGCTACTTCCTCATCGCCAACGTACACGCCTTCACCACGCTCGCCGAACGACCAGCCGACATCCGCGCCAACACCCTCGGCATAATCAAAGACTGGCTCGCCGTCGGCCTCGACCCCGAACGCTCCACCTTCGTCCTCCAAAGCGAGGTCCCCGCTATCGCCGAACTTACATTTTTCTTCGCCATGCTCATCCCCTTCAACAAGGTCATGCGCAACCCCACCCTCAAAACCGAGATCGACACCAAAGGCCTCGGCGACTCCTACCCCTTCGGCTTCCCCATGTACGCCGTCGGCCAGTGCGCTGACATCCTCGCCTTCCGACCCGAACTCGTCCCCGTCGGCGAAGACCAAGAAGCACACATCGAAATGTGCCGCGACGTCGCCGGCAAGTTCAACCAACTCTACTGCGGCGTCAACAACCGCACCCCCCCCGACGAGCACACCGCCCACGGCGGCCTCTTCCCCATACCCAAAGCCAAAATCGGCCGCGTCGCACGCCTGCCAGGCCTCGACGGCGTCAACAAAATGAGCAAAAGCCTCGGCAACGCCATCTTCCTCACCGACGACACCAAGACCGTCCAGAAAAAACTCAACAAGATCACCGTCCAGCCCGACGCCACAACCAACCTCGTCCCCCAATCGCACGTCCTGCTGCAATACTGCGACGCCTTCCTACCCGAAGAGCGCGCCAAAGAAATCCGCGCCACCTACGCCGCCGGCACCGACGTCATGCACGGCCACATCAAAGCCGAGCTCGGCAACGCCCTCAACAACCTCCTCGAACCCATGCGCCAACGCCGAGCCAAACTCGAAGGCCCCACCGGCGACGCCACCGCCACCGCCGTCATCCGACAAGGCCTCACCAAAGCCAACGCCCTCGCCGAGCAAACCCTCGACCTCGCCAAACAAAAACTCGGCACCCACTTCGGCCCAAGAAATCTTACATTCCCATAAGCATCTCAACCCCTCCCCCGAGGGGAGGGGCTGGGGTGGGGTTCATCCCACCCAAAACACAGCCCCCCGCCTCCAGCACCATCCGCATAGTGCCCCGGCCCCAACAGGACCAATGAACCTAGCCACGGGCAAAGCGATGCCGCCTCGGGTACCCCCACGCTCCGCCTCGGGTACCCCCACGCTCCGCGTGGGGTCCGGCCTTTCACCCCACGCGGAGCGTGGGGGTACCCAACCCCTCGCCAACCTCTACGGCGCCAACGCCCCGGCCCCAACGGGGCCAAGGAATGTAGCCACGGGTGAAGCGAGGCCATCTAGGCCTCGCGCAACCCGTGGTAGACGGTCAACGACCGGTGCTCGGCAATTGCACGCAAACACAATGCCCGCCAGTAATAGCGATTGAACTCGCCTTCAGCGAGTAATTGCGCCGCGTTAGACGGCACCTTCTTCTCGTATGGTCGACCGTCCCTTTGGCTAATTTCGAAGGTTTTCAGCCGAGCGTTGGTACCCAACTTTGCTGCCAGTGATTCTGGGGTGCCAGAACGAATCGCTTCACGCAGCAAAACTGGCCAATCTTCTTTTCCAATTGCAGTAAGACGAGGCGAGATGTAAATCGAGTCAGGTAGATTCGCCTCATCAAGCATGTGATTACGAGTAGTTGCGTCAAGATCGTGAAACACGAACATGAGATCCTCCTAAATATTGAGAATGCCGCAATACCATAGGTCCATTCTACGCCCCTGTTGAGGCGAACATGAATAAAGGGTTATTTTCAGCAGGTCAGACTAAGTCGTGTGCGCCGCGCCTCCTCGCTCCACCCGTGGCTACACCCCACGGCCCCGTTGGGGCCGAAAACGCTCCACACACCCTCTCCCACAACACACACCCTCTATCACCCACCCTTCCCCACCCCCCACCCCCCAATCCCCAACAAAACCTCCCGCTCCGGCACATCATCCCGCACGCGCACCCGTCCACCCCTCAC
>JAJTGZ010000081.1 GCA_021299385.1 Phycisphaeraceae bacterium
AAGGCCGAGGATGGTTGGAAGGGGGACGTGATCGAGCAGGTGCAGGGCAAGCCGTGAGGGGCAGGCAATGGGCAATAGGCAATAGGCGCACAAGGTTTGCGCGCTGCCGCACAACAACTCCGCGCCTGTTGCCGATTGCCTATTCCCCATAGCCAATTTCCGTTTCCCTCGCCTTATACACCCACCCGCACTCCGGGCAGACGCTCCCGGCGTTGTTGGCGTGCTCGGGCCTCGGATACCGGCAGCGCGGGCAGAGATCGGCACGCAGCCGAGCGCGGTCCACCCGATTGCGCACGGTGAAGACGACCACACCCACCAACCACCCCACCAACGCCGCGACTCCCAGGCACGCGAGCGTGCCGAAGATACCGGGCCACCAGAGGCGGGTGTGGACCGGGGGAGCGAACATCATGATATAACAGTCCCCAGCTTGGTTGTAACTCCGCTTCCCCCAGTATTCAAAGACTACCACGCGCATCGGCCACCCGACAGCAACCTCGCGTGCCTCGGTCACACCCGAGTCGATGAGCGTGCTGAGCCGTTCACGCATGAGCTGCGACCAGGGAGGCAGGCCCGGAAAACGGGTGCCAACGAAATCAGCCTTTCCACGCGAGGTGTCCACCTGCACTGCGCCGAAAGACCAATACCCGTCGACAGCTTGCCAAGAAAACCTGGGTGACCAGCCCACCTGCCGACGCACCGGATTCCGGCCTAAAGGAATGGGCACAAGTCGCTCGAAGGATGCTCCTCCATAATGCACAAACCGCAGGGACAACACAAAGCCAACGACCCAAGCCAAGAACACTACAGCCACCCCGACAACCGCGCCCCGCCGGCCCCATCGACGTTTTCGGTTTCGTGTGGTTGATTGCATATTGATTGAATCGAGCGGGAACAAGGGTATATATCACAGGAGTGCCACGGGCAAGAAGCGCAAAGGGGTCGGTGTGCAGGCACAAACCATGAGCGCCTATTGCCCATTGCCCATTCCCGATTGCCTAACTCTCAGCACGCCCGCAACGCCGTGAACACCGGCCTGGGCACGTGCGTCAGGCGTGCCCACGGGCTGGTCTGCCGCCAGGTGCGCAGCGGGCCGTGCGCGTTGGCGTGGCAGATCGCCAGTTCCGGCCCGCCCACCACCACCAGGCGCTGGATCAGCAGCAGATCATCGCTCGCATACTCACCCTCGGCAGCCACACCCGCGATGGCATCAACCAGAACGCTGAAGCACGCCGGGCTGCTAGCCAACAGCATGTCGGCGTCGGTCCAGAGGTAATACCGCCGCTTGACGTGCGTCCGCCCGAGGCTTGCGGGAGGCTCGCGCAGGCGGGCCAGGATCCCCGCCGGGCCGTCGAAACTTGGCCGTAATGCCTGCCCTGCCGGCGCGGGCAGCGCGGCGTCGAGCACCTGCCGGGCCGAACCGAGGTCCGTCATCCGCGTCCCGTCAAGCTCCACCACTTGCGTCTCGGGGATGCTCCCCAGCGCGTCCCGGCAGAGCGCGCAGGCGTGCTCAACCAGCGCACGCTCCTTGGCCCAGATCACCAGGTGGCTCTCTTCCAGCTGCCCCAGCAGGTCGTCGGCCAAGAGCGATGCACAGGGCGCCTCCAACAACCGGTTCAGGTCGATCCCCAAAGCCCGGCGTGGTCGCGTCTTGTCCATGTGTGAACACCTTCACCACCCGCCAACCGCCACCATCACGCCCACCAACACCACAGCATGCATACGACCCAAGTGTGCCATGTAAATACACGAATGCAACTATTTTCCGTGCAATTGCGCAAGGCGCGGGCGTTTGAGCGCAAATCCCGCCTTGATCCCAGTTCACACAAGCTGCACGGGAACCACCACCACAGGTGTTCTACCCCTGTGGACCCCATCACGGGTTCGTCGGCACGTTTGCCGAGTCTGGCATGCTCTCGGTGTATGCCAGCGTGCGGGTGCCAGAGGCCGTGTCGTGGATCACCTCAACAGGCTCGCGCACGACCACCAGCGACTGTGGCGTGTAAACATTGACAACCTGCCCCGCTGCCGGGGCGATCCCGACGCGCCCACGCGTGAGCGCAACGACGATGCGCCGCTGCCCGTTGTTCTCTGGAGAAGCCATCGCACGTAGTTCCACGCGCGTGAGCCTCCCGAGCCGAACGCTGGTTTGTTCGTCGATAATGAGCGCGCACCCGGCGTCGGGCCCGGTGCGGAGCGTGTACAAACCAGTCCCCTGGTCATCGAGGGTGACGATCTTCCACGCATCGCTGCCACCCTTAAGGGACTGGACCATGCCCGCTGAGCCTGTCAGTTGCTGGACGTGCAGCGTGATCGGCTCGGTCTTGGCCGTGAATGGGTCAAGTGGTGTGCCCGGGGCAGGGGGTGGCAGGATCTGCGTGCCGACAACGACCGCCGGGGGGAGCTGGGTTGGCTCGGCGTGGACAACCTTCGCCGCTGGCTTGGCTGCCGGGGTCTTGGTGGTGGTCTGTTCCAGTTCGGCCAGCGCCCCGGCCAGGGCGTCAGCCATTTGGACTGGGCTCTGGTCAGTGGCGATCGCGTCGACCTGAGCCGGGGGCTGGGGTGCAGGCTCCATCGGCGCGGGAGTGCTGCTCATTTCACCCTCGGCCAACAGGGCAGTTGCTTCCGGCGGCTCGTGCGCCATCACGACCATCGTCGTTGGGGCTGATGCGAGCTCGGCAGCGGGTGTTTCGAGCAACCCAACGACATCGACGCGCTGTCCACTCCCACTCGGCTGGCTCTCGGCAGGGACATCAGCCTGGCTGGGTGCGGTTGCAACGGCAACGGGCTGCGCAACGGGTTGGGGTTGCCACCCCATCACTACACTCGTCGGGAATATGCTCGTTGGGGGCAACAGGCGGGCCATGGCTACTTCGCCGTCTGTTACGTTGATCGTGCGCGTGCTGGCCGGGGGCGTCGGCACGACTGACCAGGAGATGGGTGTCAGTGCCGAGGGGGCCTCATCGCCAATATCCGGCAGGTCAACGCCACCTCTGCCTTGGCTCTGGACCTCGGGTTTGACCGAGTAACCCGCCGGGCGCTGGTAGGGAATATCAGGGAGGTTCACCGGCACGCTCACCGGCAAGGCTTCGCTGACGGGCTGCTCTTGCGCGCGTTGGCCAGCCGAGGAGCCGGGCTGGGCTTGCCCGACCTGCGGTCGAGCGATCCCCGCGCCGTTGCGCGGCACGCCTGCACGCAGCCTGGGCTGGCGCGCAAGCTCGTCAAGATCAAACGCCGTCGCACGCTTGGGGGCCTGCCCAGAGGGCTTGCCCTGCTGCTTGGTTTGCTTGCTTTGCCTGTTTTGCGGCTGTTCCTGCGCCGATGTGCTTGCCGGGGTGATGTGCAGGGCCAACGCGCCCAGCGCGACGCCCAGCAGCAAGCCACGCGCGCGGGTGCCGACAACAGAGCGGGGCCTGCTGATACACATTGCCGACGTCTTGATCATTGGGAACACTCGTATCGAGGATCAACCCGGGGGAAGTTCAGGAACCGGCTCTGGGCGCGGTCGCGGCAGAGTGGGGTCTATCGGCACAATGGCGGGTCCAGGCTTGACAGGTCCTTTGCCAGGGGCGACCCATTGAGAGGGTGCAGGCACACGCTTAGGGGGTGGTGTGGGGGTTGGTGTGGGGGTGGCTGGCTGGGTGTCCTCAAACTCGGCAAAGGGGTTCTTTTGAGCACCTTTGGCCCCCGCGGCTGAAGTTGTGCCCGCTGGGATGAACGCCGGTGTAGTTGGTGCTAGGGGCTTGGAGGGTGCAGGCACGATTGGCCCGTCGGCGGCGGCGCGGGCGTTGGTTGGCTTTCCCACGGCCACCAGCGCGCCGACGACCACGGGGCCGGTGAGCCTGCTGTCGATCGTCAGCGATGGTGGCAGCAGCCCACGTTGCTGGGCCGTGGCCAGGAGTTGTTCGGGCGTTGGGTTGGGTGGGAAGCGCTCTCCGCGGGCGATGAGCAGCGCGCGGGCAAAGGAGGCGGGCGTGGCCGGGGCGATGCCCAGGGGGGGTGCCTCGGGCCCGACGAGGTCGAACTCTTTGGCCTGGGCCAAGCGGTCTGGGTAACTGACCCCCGGCACCTGGTTGGCGGCCAGGAGGATGCCGGTGAGGATGTCGTCCCAGTTGGCAAAGGGCTTGGCTTCGAGTTTGTCGAAGAAGTCGAGTTGGCCCAGGGCGCCCTGGGGGGGTGTGGTGCCACGGCGTTGATCGCCGGCGGGGGTTGGGGCGACGAGCAAGTTGCCCTGCGCGCCCGGACCGGCGGGCTGGGGGCCCTGGCAAGCGGCCAGGAGGAGGGCGGTGGTGGTGGTGGTCATTATAAGAAGAAAAGATTTTGGCATGTGCCGGGGTTCCGGGTGGGTGGAGAGGGGGGCAAGATATTAGAAGTGTGGTGTGTTTGCGGGTGCAGCGGCATCACAGCGACGCCAGCCGGCGGTTGGTTTCTTGCTCGATGAGGTCGGCGTGGAGCGTGTCGAGGTTCCCGGCCAGGAGGTCGCGGAGTGGGTATTCGCCTGGGAGGCGTTCGTCGGCGGCGATGCTTTCTTTGTAGCGGTAGGTGCGGATCTTTTCGCTCCGTTCGCCGCCGCCGATCTGGGCCGAGCGTGCCGCCGAGCGCGTGGCGTGTTTTTTCTGGCGTTCGAGTTCGTGCAGGCGGACGAGCAGCAACCGGCGTGCGCGTTGGCGGTTGTCCTGCTGGCTCTTGCTCTCTTGCATGCGGATGATGATGCCGGTGGGCTTGTGCTTGATCTGCACGGCCGTGGCTACCTTGTTGACGTTCTGCCCACCTGGCCCCTGGCTCGTCGTCGCAAACTCCTCGACGTCGCTGGCCCAGTTGACCTTGACGTCGACCTCCTCAGGCTCCGGGAGCACGGCGACCGTCGCGGTGCTGGTGTGGATGCGCCCCTGCGCTTCGGTGGCCGGCACGCGCTTGACGGAATGCACGCCGGCCTCGAAGTTCATTGCCGACCAGACGCCTGGACCGCGGACGTTGACAACGGCTGCGCGGACGCCGCCTACTCCGCCTGCGCTTGAATCGGCCGAGAGTTCGAGGACCTCGACTTGCCAGCCTTTGCGCGAGGCGTAGCGTGTGTACATCTCCAGCAGGTCCTGCGCCCAGATGCCGGCCTCGTCGCCGCCTGTGCCGGCGCGGATTTCGAGCATGATCGAGCCGACTTTGTTGTCCTCGGCTTGGACGAGCGAGGCCGTGGCGTTGCGCAACAACTGGGTGATCTCTTGCTCGGCTTTGGGGAGCTCGGCACGGGCCATCTCGACGAGATCTTTGTCCGCGCCGCCCGCCCCACCACCACTACTACTGCCGGCCTGGGCGAGCAGTGCGTCGTACTCAGCGGCCTCGGCCAGGAGAGATTCCAGGCGTTGCACCTGTGAAGCGATTGCCTCCAGTGCGGCACGCCGCTCGGCGAGTGTGCGGGCCTTGCGGTGGTCGGCGGTGATGGTTGGGTCTTGCAGGTCGGTGGTGGCCCGCGTGTGCTCGTCGCGCAGGTCGCGCAGTTTGGATAGCACCGCAGGGTGGACACGCTCAGGACCGCTGGGCATAGACAAAGGTTAGTCGGCACAAGCCCCTGTCGCCCCGCCCGCGCCCACCTACCCTCAGGCGTGATACCCAGAGTTGCAATCGTCGGCCGGCCAAACGTTGGCAAGTCCTCCCTTATGAACATGCTGGCCGGGCGCAAGGTCTCGATCACCGACGACACGCCGGGGACGACGCGGGACCGCGTGTCGACCATCATCACGCTCATGGGCGAACTGGAGACCGATGCGCCGGTCCAGGTCGAGCTGACCGACACAGGCGGCTACGGCGTCTATACCCGCGCCGACGGCCGGTTCGACGACGCGGGGATGGACCTGGCCTCGCTGACGCGCGATATCGAAGGGCAGATCGCCAAGGCCGTGGCCAATGCCGACTTGGTGCTGTTCGTCGTCGATACGCAGGCGGGGATCACGCCGATGGACGAGGCCGTGGCCAGGCTGCTGCGTGAGGGTGGGCTCGCGCCGGCCGAGGACGAGCCTGCCGAGGGGGGTATCAAGGCCAAGCGCACCAAGCACAAGGCCAGGGATGCCAGCGCGGCTGGGAAGATCGTGTTGGTGGCCAACAAGGCCGACGGGCCCAAGTGGGAGAACCACGCCTTCGAGGCCGCGGCGCTCGGGTTTGGTGAGCCGTTGATCGTCAGCGCTAAGAACAACTACCGCCGGCGGGACCTGAACGAACGCCTGCACAAGCTCGCCCGCGTCATCGTCCGCAGGCACAAGAAGGAGCGCACTGACCGCTCGCTGCAAGGCCCGGCCGGGCAGCCGGATATGAAGCTGGCGATCGTCGGCAAGCGCAACTCGGGCAAAAGCACGCTGGTGAACACCCTGGCCGGGGAGCAGCGCGTGATTGTCTCGGAGATCGCGGGCACGACGCGCGATGCCATCGACGTGCGGTTTACGATGGATGGGCGCAGTTTCCTGGCGATAGACACGGCGGGGCTGCGCCGGAAGAAGAGCTTCGACCAGCGCATCGAGTGGTGGGCACTGGACCGCATGGAGCAGGCGATCGACCGCTGCGATGTTGCGCTGGTGATGGTCGATGCGACCGAGCCGCTGAGTCATGTGGACCACCAGGTCGGGATGATGCTGGCCGAGCGCAACAAGCCTGCGGTGATCGTGGTGAACAAGTGGGACCTAGCCGAGGGTCGCCCGGCGAAGGGGCAGGCGGGGCAGTCGGGCAAGGGCGTGTCGCCGGAGGTGTATGAGGAGTACATCCGCAAGGAGCTCAAGGGTCTGTGGTACGCGCCGATCGCGTTCATCAGCGCCAAGAACAACGAGAACGTCAAGGAGACGATCGGCCTGGCCTTTGAGCTTGCCCAGCAGGCCGGGGCGCGGATGGGCACAGGGGTGCTCAACCGCGTTGTGCGGACGATCGTCGAGCGTCAGGGGCCGCCGAGCCGGAACGGGACGTTTGCGAAGGTGTATTACGCGGCACAGATCGGCAACTACCCCCCGACGATTGCGCTGGTGGTCAACAAGCCGGAGATGTTCACGCAGCAGTACGAGCGGTTCTTGCTCAACCGTTTGCGGAACGAGTCTCCGTTTGGCGAGGTGCCGATCAAACTGGTGATCAAGGGGCGGAGCAAGCGTGCGACGCGTGCGGACGCCGAGGAAATCCAGGACCTTGTCCAGCAGGCGGCCGACACGGAGAACCAGGCGCGCACGCAGGCGGCGACGAGCCGGGGGCGGCGCGCGGCGATCACGCGTCAGGCCGACGATGCGGGGGAATACTTCGACGAACCCTCACCGATGGCCGACGCCGTGGCACACCAGCTCGAAGAGGCCCTGGCCCCGCTGAC
>JAJTGZ010000029.1 GCA_021299385.1 Phycisphaeraceae bacterium
ACCCCCTGAGCGGCCAGCCCGTCTCCGTCGCGCCGCTGACGTGGAGCCACGCGACGATCGTCATCGCGATCCGCGAATACCTGGCGAAACTGGCGGTGTTGAAGTGATGAGCGATGAGCGACGAGCGATGAGCGATGAGCGATGAGTGGTCAGTGGTGCGTTGATGCCGACTGCTGGTGTCTCTTGTATCAAACCCCTCCCCCGAGGGGAGGGGCAGGGGTGGGGTTGGCCGCTTCGCTCGCTGACAATTTTTCGGAGATACGCAAACGTAATCCGTGTGCGCATCCCCGTGCGGCTGTGATCAAAAGTGGATATGCACCACGATGGCCCAGGAGCCACTCGGCAGGTTCGGGCATACATCTGGAGCCTCCCGGATCTGCACGCCCCGGCGGGGCTGTAAACGTCGCCGGGGGGATGAGCGCAATGGGGTGGAGATCGCCGCGGTTACTTTTTCTCGGCCGGCTTCCCTTCCGGCTTCTGGGCCGGCTTAGCCGGGGCTGGGTCGGCTGGTTTTTCTTCCCCTTTGACCTTAGCCGCAAGTCGGCCGAAGTAGCGTTTGATCGGGTCTTGCAGTTCACGCGGGACCTGGTTGGCCTCGAGGGCTTCGGTCGCCTGCTGGGCGGCGGCCTCGGTCATCTCGATCATCTGCGCTCGGCTCTCACCTTTGACCTGCTCGCCCTGGACGAGCATCGTGCCGATCATCGGGCCTTGCCCGAGCGGGGAACGGCTCTTGCGCTTTTCCCATCGCTCGACGTCCTCGGCCTCGCCGACGCCGCTGCCGTTGCCGGCGATTGCCGCGCCGGTGCGCACGCCGTTTGGTGAGTTGTTGCCCCCCTGGCCGAACTGCCCGGAGTTCCCGTCGCCTGGTGAGTTTCCATCGCCCATGCCGGGGTTGTTGCACTGGCCCATGCCCTCGCTCATCTGCTTCATCTGCGATTGCGATTCGCTCATTGCGGCTTCGAGGGCTTGCATGTCGGCCTGTGCCATTTCCATCTGGCTCATGGCGTTGGCCATCTCTTGCATGGCCTGGGCCTGCTGCTGTGCGCTCTGGCCGTCTTTGGACTGACCGGGCTTTTGGCCGTCCATGGCGCTGGCCATGTTCTGGCAGGCCTGGGCCATGGCCTGCATGGTCTGGCTGGCGTTTTCCTGCGCCTGAGCGGCGTTCTGCATTTCTTGTTTTTGCTCTTGGGTCAGGCCGGCTTTTTGTTCCATCGCTTTTTTGAGAGCCTCGGGGCTGCTGGCGAGTTTGGGGTCCAGGCCGTTCTTGGCGAGTTGGTCTTCGAGTTTCTTTTTGTCCTGGGCGATCTGGCTGAGCTGCTTGGCCATATTCTCCAGCTGCTTCTGGGCCTGCTGCATGGCCTTGTCGTCCATCTTGCCCGCGGCCATCTGCTTGGACATGTTCTCGAGGGCGGCCTGCGCGGCGGCGAGGTTCCCCTGGGCGAGCTGCTTGCCAAACTCCTCGAGCGGGCCGGGGGTAGCGCGGATTTGTTTCATTTTGTCGGCCATGGCCGAGGCGGTCTGGATGCGCTGGCCGAGCTTCATCTGCTCGATTTTCTGCTGCATTGTGCCGAGTTG
Source organism: Phycisphaeraceae bacterium (assembly GCA_021299385.1). GTDB lineage: Bacteria > Planctomycetota > Phycisphaerae > Phycisphaerales > UBA1924 > JAJTGZ01. The sequence continues at coordinate 1,576 of JAJTGZ010000029.1, forward strand.
TTTCATGGCGGCGCGGCGGATTTCTTCGGGGGTCGTCGGCTTGGGGAGGTCTTCTTTTTTGTCCCCGAGGTCGGCGGTGTTCTCGCCGAGTTTTTTCATGGCCTCTTCGAGTTTGCTCTCGGCCTTTTTGGTCGCTTCTTTGGCCTCATGTGCGACGGCGGCGACTTCCTCTTTCTTTTGCTCTTGTGCTTGGGCTTGGGACTCCTTGCCGAGCAGGTCCATCTTCGGCATCGCGACCCAGGCGATGAGCATGACGAGCGCGGCGACGCCCGGTGCGTACCAGCGATCCGGAGCGCGGACGGGTAGTGCAGCACTCAGGCGCACGCCCCGTGCCGAGCGCGTGGCGGACTCTAGGATGTTGACGCTCCACCCCTGTGCCGGGGTGGTGTTGTCGCGTGCGGCGCGGACGTGCAGGGCGGTCGAGAGCGCTTCTTTCAGCCCCGCGGCTTCATCGAGTTGGCGAGCGACGGCGTCGCGCTTGGGGGCAGTCAAGATGGCCCAGAGCAGTGAGGCGAGTAGGACCGCGCCGCCAGCCACGCCGGCGATCTTGCCCCAGAGGTTCAGTGTCGGCAGAGGGGCGAGGCCCAGGCGTGCGACGAGGAGGTAGAGCGTTGCCCCGGCGATGGCGGCGGTCAGGAGCAGGACGAACCGGCTGAGCCAGCGTGTGAAGAAGAGCCGACGGGCTGCACCGGTCAGGACGTGGTCGATGGGGTTCATCGTGTGGCTCCAGCGGGTCGGTTGGCCGGGGGCGTGGGGTGCTGTGGCTTCTATCTATAGTAGTATCTTCGGCACGGTAGCCGGGGGTGTTTGGGTGTATGCCGGTTTGGGGTTGTAATCGATGGTCGGCGCGGGGTTGCGGGGTGTTTGTGCGGGCAAGTGAGGGATATGGACGGCAAGCGTTTCAACAAGGTGTCCAAAGCACTCAGCGAGCCGCAGCGGTTTGCGCTCTTGGTGCGGATCGGGCGGCAGCCGGAGGTTGCGTGCATGGCGCTGGTTGAGGAGTTCCCGATCACGCAGGCAACGATCAGCCACCACCTCAAGGAGTTGGCCGAGGCGGGGCTGGTGGTGTGCAGGCGCGAGGGCAAGTGCTGCTACTTTGCGTTTAACGCGCAGGCTATAGTGCAGTACCAGGCGGAGCTTGCCCGGCGGTTGCCGGTGCGTGCTGTCAAAGCCGTGAAATCTGCGACAACGCGCGGGCGTTCGAGGAAGAAGGAGTTGCAAACATGATCCATGCACTGGCAGCAAAGACACCCAAGGGGGCCTTGGAGCGGTTTGACTATGACCCCGGCACGCTGGGCGATGACCAGGTGGAAGTTGCCATCAGCCACTGCGGCATCTGCCACTCTGATTTGTCGATGCTCGACAACGAGTGGGGGATGACCAAGTACCCCCTGGTGCCCGGGCACGAGGGGATCGGCACAATCTCGGCGGTGGGCAAGAACGTCAAAGCCCGGCGGGTCGGCGAGAAGGTCGGCGTCGGTTGGTTCAGCGGCAGTTGCCTCTCATGCCTGTCGTGCATGAGCGGGGACCAGAACCTGTGCGCAACCGCGGAGGGGACGATCGTGGGCCGGCACGGTGCGTTTGCTGATCGGGTGCGGTGCCAGTGGGCGTGGGCGACGCCGTTGCCGGCGGGGATTGATGAGGCGAAGGCGGGGCCGTTGTTCTGCGGGGGGATCACGGTTTTCAACCCGATTGTGCAGCTGGGGATATCGCCGTTGGCGCGTGTGGGTGTGGTTGGGATCGGTGGGCTTGGGCACTTGGCGTTGCAGTTCTTGAACCATTGGGGGTGTGAGGTGTATGCGTTTACCAGCTCGCCGGGGAAGGCGAAGGAGGCCAAGGCGCTGGGGGCGCACGAGGCGGTGGATTCGACGAGCGACGCCGGGCTTGCGGGTGTGAAGGGCCGGCTGGATTTTATTTTGATTACGGCGAATGTTGACCTGAACTGGCAGGCGTATATCGACGCGCTGGCACCGAAGGGGAAGTTGCACTTTGTCGGCGCGGTGCTCAACCCGGTGCCGGTGGCGGTGTTTCCGCTCTTGGTGGGGCAGAAGTCGGTCTCGGCGTCGCCGCTGGGCAGCCCTGCGACGGCGTCGCGGATGCTGGAGTTCTGCGCCCGGCACAAGATCGAGGCGATCGCCGAGGGTTTCAAGATGAGCGAGGCCAATAAGGCTGTCGCCCACCTGCGCTCGGGCAAGGCGCGGTACCGGGTGGTGCTGAGCAACGACCTGGGGTGAGGTCAGGCGAGAACGTCGATGCCGCCGGGCTGGAGGGCTTGGGCTTGGAACTGGGCCTGTGATTGGGCGATCGCCTTGGCCTGGGTGCTGGTGGCTTGCTGGAGCATCTGGGCGATCTGCGCGCCTTGGGTCTGGTCGTTTTTGAGGATGATGCTCGCGGCCTTCATGGCCGCCTGCTGGCCGATGCGGGCCTGCTGCATGGAGAGGATCGAGTTGACCATGCCCATATCCACCGGAAATCTATCGGCTTGGCGAGGGTGCGGGTGTAGCCGGCTGGGGCGGGGGTGCGTGGGTTAGAGGACCGATCGGGAACCGAACGGAAGATGGTGGCGTATGGGCGTGTCGGCGTGGGGATAGCCTGGATATCTCCGCGTATAGTTGACCTGTGCCTGGTGGTTTGCTACAAACCCGGCCCCGGAGTGGGTTTGCCAAGGAGTTTGCGATGGGTGTTGCGTCAAAGAATGTTGTTTTTGGGAGCGTTGCGGCCGGCTTTTCTGGGCGTGCGTGCGTGCTGCTGGCCGGGGTTGGTGTTGCGGGCGTGCTGGTGGCGGGTGGTTGTTCGAGCAACCCTGAGCACCAGGATGTGATCGCGGACCCGTCGCCGCTGGTGATGACCGAGTCGCTCACGGGCGATGGGGTGCTGAACCAGACGACGGCAACGATCGACGAGAACTGGCGTCTGTTCAACTCTGACTGGGCTCGTTTCTGGTTGATGGACCGCCCCAGCCGGCTGACGCCCGCGCCGGTGCGGTGAGCGATTGTTGATCGGTATTGCCTGTGTATCGCACGGCCCGCTTTGGCGGGCCGTTTTGTTCTTTGGGTGTGGGTGCCGCGCCTATTCCGGCGGGGGGAGGCTTGAGAACTTGGTGGTGCAGGCTTCAACCCACACGGCAAGAGGAGTTCACCACTGAGGCACCGAGGCACAGAGAAGAGAGATACTGGGGTTGTGTAGAAAGACAAAACCCAAGCGTCTGTCTTTCTCGGTGCCTCTGCGGCTCTGTGGTCAAATCTGAATTCTTTGCAGGCTGGAAGCTTGCACTATCGGGAGCGAACCCCACCCCTGCCCCTCCCCTCGGGGGAGGGGTTCAGAATAAAACCTCTCCTGTCAAGACGTTCTGGGTGAAGGGATCAGCCTTGTTTGCGTGCGAGCAGGTCGCGGATTTCTGTCAGGAGGACTTCTTCGCGTGTGGGCGCGGGGGGCGTGGCGGGGGGTTGGGCGTCGAAGCGTCGGCGGGCTTCGTTGAAGAGTTTGATGACCAGGAAGAGGACAAAGGCCATGATGAGGAAGTTGATTAGGACGGTGATGAAACTGCCGTAGTTGAGGAAGATGTCCTCTGAGCCGGCAATTTCTTTGTCTTTGGACCGGAGCAGGATGCTGGCATCGGCGAAGTTGACCTTTCCGGCGAGGCCGACGACGGGCATGACGAGGTCTTTGATCAGGGAGGTAACGATCCCCCCGAATGCCCCGCCGATGATGACGCCGACGGCCAGGTCGAGGACGTTTCCTTTGAGTGCAAACTCTTTGAACTCTTTGACGATGCCCATGGGCGACTCCTGTTTGTGCGTGCGATGCGGGTAAAGCCCTTGCGGGCAATTGGGGTGAGAGTAGTGTGGGTGGGCGCTGGCGGGCGGTGTGCGCCGCGCGGCGGGTTCAGGCGGCGCGGAGGCCGCCGCTGCCGGCTCGGCGGGCGAGGGTGATGAGCACCCGGCGGAGGCCCTCGTCTTGGATCAGTTCCAGCGCCTCGCGGAGGGAGGACCAGCGGCGTTGGCGTTTGTGGTCTTCGGGCCAGACCTTGGCGAGCTCATCGATCCAGACGGGCAGGACGGGGACGGCGTCGTGCCGGGCGTTGTTGTGGGCGTCGGCACGGGCGTAGAGCCAGGTGCCCAGGGTTTGGCCCATGATCCACCCGTGTACGCCGGCTTCTTCCCAGGCCTCTTGCAGGGCGGCGGCTTCGGGGGATTGGCCTTCTTCGACGGTGCCCTTAGGGATGATCCATGCCCCGCGGGCGGAGGTGATGAGCAGGATGCGCAGGACGCCCTGGGTGTCGATGCGGAAGCAGGCGCAGCCGACCTTGGTCTGCCGGCGTTGCCTGTTGGCCCGGTCCCGGCTGTCGAGGTGGTCGCGTCCGTGCAGGTGCATGGTGTGTTATCGGCGAAAGTTGGGGTTGGGTCAACATTTCTGGCCCGGTGTGCGTAAAAACAGACCCCGGCTTGCATTGCGGGCGAGCATGGGGTAGATTGCAGGTGGTTGGAGGCCCGAGGTAGATGTTGGTCATGCGTGTACCCCACTTGATGGCAGCGGTGGTTTTGGTGGCCGGGTTGGCCGGGGGTGCGTGCGCGCAGTTGCAGCAATCACAGGTGCTGGTGGTGTATGACAGCACGTCTGCGGACTCTTTGGCCGTGGCGGAGTATTACGCCGGGTCTGCGAAGGTTGCTGGGGGTGTGGGGGGTTTGGTGGGTGCGAGGCCTGGGGTCGGGGTTGTTGATCTGGCGGGCTTGACGGCGACGAGGGTGTTGACGCCGGATGTTACATGGGGGCAGTTTGTGGCCGGGGTTCGCAATCCTCTGCGTGCGTGGCTGAACAGCAACGATCGGCGCGGGCGGGTTCGGTGCATCGTGCTGACCAAGGGTTTGGCGCACAGGATTTTGGACACGGACAACCCGAATGTTGGCGAGGACTTCAGCGGCCCGGGGCCTGGGGTGGTTACGGAGTTGAGTGCCGGGGACAGCACGTATTCGTCGGTGGATTCGGAGTTGACGCTTTTGCAGCAGAACGTGGAGGCGGGTGAGAACGGGGGTGGTGGTGATTCGTTATCTGATGGGATGATCATCAACCCGTACTTTGGGTCGTCGGTGCCGTTTGGGGCGTTTTCGACGGCGAGCCGGAAGGTTGCGCGGGCGTTTGTGAACCCTGTGTCGGGGTTCCCGCGCGGGCTGTTGTGGCAGTCTTCGGCGTTGACGGCGGGGGATATGTATTTGGTAACGAGGCTGGATGGGGCGAGCGTGCAGGCCGTGCGGGGGTTGATCGACCGTGCGCAGGTGGGGATCGTGGATACGAGCTCGGCGGTGTTTGTGCTCGACGAGTCGCGTTCGAACGGCGTTGCGGATGGTGGGCCGAACAACGAGCTGGACAACCAGGACTTTGCGACGTCGCCTACGCCGTTGTGGCGGAACGATGACTACGAGAGTGCGCGGGATGCGTTGGTGGCCGATGGTCGGTTTGCGCCCGTTGGTGTGCGGTATGACAGCGGGCCGTTCCCGAGCAACTATTTTTTCGGGCCGCGGGTTGACCCTGGCGTGGTGCTGCCGAGGATTTCGGTGCCGATTACGGTGCTGGCAAGCGAGGGTGCGAACTCCGATGGGACGCCCGGTGGGCTGGCGCGAGCGCAGTTGCCGGATTCGTTTCTTTGGGGGCCGATGGGTTTTTACAGCACGATCGAGTCGTTCAATGGGCGCGACTTTGGGGGCAAGGGTGTGTTGTTCTCGCACTCGCAGGTAGCAGGTGCGGTGGGTGCGGGGTGCACGTTTGCAGTGGGGAACTGCTGGGAGCCGTTCGCGCCGACGATCGCGCACAACGAGGTGTTTATCCGGCGGTTTTATCTGGGGAACATGAGCTTTGCGGAGGCGGCGTGGGCGTCGCTGCCGGCGTTGAGCTGGCAGCAGGTGGTGGTGGGAGACCCGCTGGCGCGGGTGGTGCGTTCGGGCGAGTCGGTCGATGCGGGGGACGCGGGTGTGAACATCGACGACATGTACCAGTGGGAGTGGCAGCCAGTGGACATCAACCGCGACGGGCAGGCGAACGGGACGGACCGGAGGTTGATCGAGAGCTCGATGAGGCCCGGGGCGGGTGTTTTGGATATGGTCGGCGTGCAGCGTTAGAGGGGGGATATGATCGGGGGTTGGTTGCTGGCTTTGGTGCCGGGTGTGTTCGCCCGGCTGGGGCTGGCCTTTTATGGGGAGCATCGCATGTCAATCGGTCAGAACCCGGTGATGAAGCCCGAACTCTTTGAGAGCGCGGCGGGGAATGGGACGTGGTCCAATGACCTGGCGACGAAGGCCAACGTCATGACGATCGGGGGGACGGTCAACGCGACGTTTGTGCTGCTGCTGGCGTGCATCGGCAGCGCGGTGGGCTCGTGGATGCTGATCCAGAGCCAGGCGGTGCCGATGATTGGGCTGCTGCTCGGCGGGGTGGCGCTCGGGTTTGTGCTGGGGTTGGTGATGGTCTTTAAGCCTGCGGCGTCGCCGTTTGTGGCCGTGCCGTATGCGATTGCGCAGGGTGTTTTCCTGGGCGCGGTGAGCATGCTTTATGCCGAGCGTGCGGTGGATACCCGCTTTGGCGGCGCGACGGGTGGGATGATCGTTGCGAACGCGGCGATCTGCACGTTTGCGACGCTGGGCGCGATGCTGGGGCTGTACAAAGTCGGGCTGATCCGAGCGACGGCGAAGTTCAAGGCCGTGATGCTGGTGCTCAGCGGTGCGGTGTTGTTGTATGTTCTGGCGATGATCGGGATGAGTATCTTCGGGGTGATGCCGCAGAGCCTGATCGGTGGGCCTCTGGCGATCGGTATCGCGGTTGCGATCACGGTGTATGCGGCGTTGTGCCTGATCATGGACTTTGACTTTGTCGAGCAGGGAGCGGCCAACGGTGCGCCCAAGCACATGGAGTGGTTCGCGGCGTTTGCGACGCTGGCGACGCTGGTGTTTATCTACCTGCAGTTCCTGCGTCTGCTGGCGCTGCTGAACAGGCGGAACTGAGCCGGACAAATAAAGAAAGAACCCAACCCCTGCCCCTCCCCTCTGGGGAGGGGTTATGCTTTTGGCATGAAATGGTGGCAATCGATCAAGTTCAAGATGGTGCGCGACCTGGCGTTGGCGGCGGTGGTGCCGTTGATGCTGTTTGCGGTTGTGAGCCTGGCGACGAGCTCGCGGTCGCTGGAGGTATCTGCCCGTGAGAACCTCGAGTTGGTTGCGCGTGTAACGGCGACGCGTCTGGACCAGCTCTTGGCCGGTGGTTCGGCGTTGACGGGGACGCTGGCGCGGGACGAGGGTGTAGTGGCGCTGTGCAGGCGGGCGGGTGCGGGCGGGGGTGTGGATGCAGCGGCGCGGGAGGCCGTTACGAGGCAGTTGAACGCCGGGCTTTTGGCCGATGCGCAGTTGGCGCAGGTAACGGTGTTGGATATGGGCGGCGTTGGGATCGCGAGCACGAACCCTGACGATGTGGGTTTGGACTTGAGTTTCAGGCCGTACTTCAAGGTCGCGGCGGGTGGGCGGGCGTATATATCAGATGTGCTGGTGGGGAATACGACCTTGCGGCCTGGGGTGTTTTTTTCGATGCCGGTGCGTGATGTGCCGGCGGACGCGGGGGAGGATGTGCGTTCGCGTGCGGCGGTGGTGGGTGTGCTGGTTGTGAAGTTGCAGGGTGAGAAACTCTGGGAGATCATCGAGGGTGCGCAGGTGGGGCGTGCGGGGTACACGGTTTTGATCGATGAGGTTGGCCTGGTGCTGGCGCACCGCAAGCACGAGCACATCTTTAGTTCGCTGGGTGTGTTGACAGATGAGCAGATCAAGGAGATCGACCCTGTGCGCCGGTTGGTGCGGGAGGGTGTGCCGAGCCTTGGGAAGGGGGCGTTGTGGGAGGTGGTGCGCAAGCAGTCTGCCGGGGCGGGGATGTTTACACTGCCCGCGGGGGTTGGTCAGGAGGGCGGTGAGTGGGCGGCGGGGTTTCACCGGATGAGCGCCAAGCCTTGGCGTGTGGTGGCGATCGAGCCGCAGAGCCAGTTTGCCGGGGCGGTGCTGGCGCAGCGGCAGACGCTGCTGACGGGCGTGGGGATTGTGGGTTTGTTGGCGGTGGTAGTGGCGTTGTGGCGTGCGAGAAGGTTGGTCGGGCCTGCGGTGGAGCTGACGGCGGCGGCGGAGAGGCTGGCCGGGGGGGACTTTGCCGCAAGGGTTGAGCCAAAGGGTGGCGATGAGATCGCCCGGCTTGGTGAGGTTTTCAATCAAGTTGGCCCGAGGCTCAAGGAGCAGGTGGAGTTGGCGCGTGCGATGCAGGTGGCGGTGGAGGTGCAGGATTCGCTGCTGCCGAGCGCACCGCCGGAGGTTCAGGGGTTGGAGCTGGCTGGGCGGAGTTTTTACTGCGACGCGACGGGTGGGGATTACTACGACTTTTTGGCGACGCGGCAGCTGGGCGATGGGCGCGTGATGCTGGCGGTGGGGGACGTGATGGGGCACGGGATCGGCTCGGCGTTGTTGATGGCCGCGACGCGTGCGGCGTTGTGGGCGGAGGTCGAGGACTGCAACGAGGTCTGCCAGACGCTGGCGCGGATCAACCGCGTGCTGGCGCGCAACGCCCGGCACGGCAAGTTTGTTACGCTGCAACTGTTCTGGTTGGACCCTGTTGCGCGCACGGCGACGTGGGCCTCGGCGGGGCATGACCCGGCGATTGTCTATGACCCGGCGACGGAGACGTTCAGCGAGATGGAGGGTGGGGGCGTGCCGCTGGGCATCTTTGAGGACGCCGAGTATGAGTCGTACCACTCGGCGGTGCCGATGCCGTTGGGGGCGATCATCGTGATCGGGACCGATGGGATCTGGGAGGCGGTGGATCGGAAGAACAACCAGTTTGAGAAGGAGCGCCTTCGGCAGTTGATCCGCGAGAACGCCGGGCGCTCGTGCCAGGAGATTGCCACAGCGATTGTCGATGCGGTCAAGGCGTGGCGCGATGGTGGCGTGGCGACGGATGATGTAACGCTGATCGTCGCAAGGTTGGTGCCGGTGGGGGTGGGGGTGGGGGTGGGGGTGGCCACTGCGACGGCGGGGGCGTGAGGGGGAAGAGGGTGTTTGGGAACTCTGGTCTGTGCGGTAGAGGCATTAAACCACAGAGACGCCGAGGCACAGAGAAGAGAGATGCAGGGGTTGTGAAGGATTCACAAGCCCACGTTGCTGGATTTTTCGGTGCCTTTGTGCCTTGGTGGTGGAATGTGTTTGCTGTGCAGGCTGGAAGCCTGCACCACCGTGAGTCAACCCTTAGCCCGTTGGGAGTTTGCGGAGTGTGGTGGCGTGGAACTCTCGGCCTTCGAGGCGGTACTTGCGCTCGAAGTTGGTGCCGACGACTTCGCCCTCGCGTGCGCCTAAGGGCCTGACGAAGGGGACCTCGGCGAAGGGCTTGTTGGTGGGGGCGTCGGCCGGTGTGCTCCAGCGGTCAAAGTGCTCGCGCATCCAGGCCCAGTAGTCGGCGTGGTCGGTGGCGACGCGGAGCTCGCCGAGGGGCTCGAGGACGCGGAGGGCGTCTTGCAGGAAGCGGTCCTGGATCATCCGGCGTTTGTGGTGGCGGGACTTGGGCCAGGGGTCGGGGAAGTAGAGGTGGATGGCCCGGCAGGCGTTATCGGGGACGCGCCAGTGGACAAACTCCCCGGCGTCGAGGCAGAGCATGCGGATGTTTGTCAGCGCGGTGCGGCGGAGGCGGTCGGCGGCGAACGAGAAGAACTCGCGTTCGTACTCGATGCCGAGCCAGTTGGCGTCGGGGTGCTGGGGCGCTTCTTGCAGCAGGAAGGTGCCCTTGCCCGAGCCGATCTCTAGGTGCAGGGGGAGGGCGGGGTTGGGGAACCAGGCCTTGATGTCGATGTGGGCGAGTGTGGGGTTGTGCAGGAGGTCATCGGGCAGGCGCGGGAGGGTGGCGACGGGGACTTCAATCCCGGTGGTGTCGATGGGCTTGCCGCGTGAGATGCCGAAGGACATGGGGGAGTAATAGGCGTGGGCTGGGGCGGCTGGGGGGCGGCTGGGGGGGTGGTTGGTGGTTGGGGACTACAAATCTGCGGGCGTGTGGCATAGAGTTACCGCTGGTATGTGGGCACCGTCGATCGGTGCGGCTGATGGTGGTTATAGCTCAGTTGGTAGAGCACGGGGTTGTGATCCCCGGGGTCGCGGGTTCGAGTCCCGTTAGCCACCCTTTTTGTGATGAGAGGCTTGGAGATTTAACTCCAGAGGTCCCAGAGGGCCCGGAGGAATCTACTCAGGGGGCTGAGGGTCAGAGGTTTTCAGAGTTTTTTTGGGGGTGGGCTTGGGGAGGGCTTTGGCCGCAGCAAGCATTGCCAGCAGTCATTACTCCGCGTCCCTTCGCTGAACTTTGCGATCTCCGCGAACCTTTTTTGATAGGCATAGTGCGTGCGGAACCCCACCGCTGCCCCTCCCCGCCAAAACGTTCTGGGGGAGGGGTTCTAAGGCGCGGGAAGGTTTGTTTGTTGGATCACTCGTCCTTGGTGGGGACGGTGGTGATCTCGATCTGCGGGACGTTGTTGGGGAGTGCGGGGTTCTGGCGGAACTTGGCGCGGGCGTACATGGCTTCGCTGCCCATCTTCATGGCGACGTTGTCGCCCGAGGCCATGCCGAAGGCCGTGGCGGGGGGGTAGCCGGCGCGTGCGTAGGGGACGCGTTGGTAGGGTTGGTGGACGCGCGTGGTGTGCGTGAGTTGCGGCTGGTTGGAGTTGCTGGTTGCGACGGGCTGGGAGCTGCACCCGCCGGCGAGGGTGGCCAGTGTGGTGAGGGTTGCGGTGAGCAGGAGTGCGGGTGCGTGCTTCATGTGAGCTCCGTTGTTTGCGTGAGGGTGCCGTGGATGTAATGTCGGTTTTCTGGCCGTCGGTGGCAAGGGAGGTGGGGGTGGTGGGTGTGGTGGTGTGCACTTGGGGCGTAGCAGACCGCGCAGCCGGTGCAGTCGGCAGGTGTGGGTGGTGTTCTCGGGCGTGGGTTGTGAGGGCGTGGGTTCAAGGCATTGAACCACAGAGACGCCGAGGGACAGAGCAGAGAGGTGCGGGATAAGAAAGATGCTGGGGTTGTGCAAGAAACACACACCCAACTTCCTGAATTTCTCGGTACCTTTGTGCCTCGGTGTTGAAGTCTGTTTGCCGTGCAGGGTGGAAGCCTGCAGCACCGACCCCACCCCTGCCGCTCCCTGCCAGAATGTTCTGTGGGGGGTTCTGGTGCGCGTTATGCCAGCACGCGGTCGAGGGCGTTGATGACGTTTTGGGTGTTGATGTTCTCGATGCGGCAGCGCTCGGGGTGGTCGTCGGCGACCTCGCTGGGCGGGAGTGTGGGGTCGGCCAGGATGCAGACCTCGCGTGGTACGCCGGGGGAGGTGAAGGAGTCGGGGAGGGTGGTCCAGCGTGGGTCGGTGGGGCCGAAGAGGGTTACGCAGCGTGTGCCCATTGCGGCGGCGATGTGCCTGGGGCCTGTGTCGTTGGTGAGCATGACGCGTGCGCGGCGGGTGACGGCCTTGAGTGAGCCGATGGTGCCGCCGAGGTCGGCTGTGGAGGCGACCATGGATTCGTCGGCTGGGTGGTTGAGCGTGATGGCCCGCTGGATGAGGGCGCAGAGGTCGCGTTCGCCGGGGGAGCCGTTGATGAGGACCTTCATCTTGTGCGTGGTGATGAGGTGGTGTGCGATGACTGCGAAGCGTTCGACGGGCCAGCGTTTGGCGGGGTTGTTGCCCCCTGGGTTCAGGAGGGCGAAGGGTTGGCCATTGGTGATGCCTGCGCGGTCGAGGACATCGTCGGCCAGGTGCTCCTGGCCGCGTGTGGTGCCGAGGGTGAGGGTGGGGGGTTGATCGGGGATTTGGACGCCCAGGGCTTGGATGAGGGCGTGTGCGGCGTTGAGGTAATACTGCACTGCGCTGACGGGCGCGTAGCCCCCTTCGCGTGCCCAGGGCGGTGTGCGGCGGCGCTGGGGTGTGAGTTTGTGGGTCAGCAGCAGGCCGCGGCCGTCGCGGTCGTAACCGACGCGGGTTTTGATGGAGGCGAGGCTGACGGCTAGTGCGCTGGCGAAGGAGTTGGGGAGCAGGAGTGCGGCGTCGATGCGCATGGCGCGGAGCCGTGCGGCGATCTTGGCCGGGCCGACGGCTGAGCGGCCGTCGGACTCGATGGTCTCGTCGTTGAGGTGGTCGAGGCCTGCGAGGAGCTCGGCTGCGCCTGGTCGGCCGAGGGTGATGATGATGCTTTTGGGCAGTGCGGCGCGGAGGAGGGCGAGGGTGGGCGTGGCCATGACCGTGTCGCCGACCCAGGAGGGGAGGTAGACGAGCACCCTGGGTGGTCTGGGGGGGTCGGTGGGCACTTGGTACATCATTGCCGGTATCGGCGTGCGGCGCGACTTACGATCGCCGATGCTGATCCGTCCGCAACACGGTGGCACGCGCTCGGCGGGGGACCTGCTGCCGGCGGAACTGGCGGGGAAGCTTGATGCGCTGGATGTGCTCTCGCGGCGGGTGCTGGCCGGGAAGATGCAGGGTGAACGCCGGAGCAAGCGGCGCGGGCGGAGTGTGGAGTTTGATGACTATCGCCCGTACACCGCTGGCGATGATCTTCGGCACATCGACTGGAACGTCTTTGCCCGGCTGGACCGCTTCTTCCTGAAGATCTTCCAGGAGGAGGAGGACCTGTCGGTGCACATCATCTTGGACTGCTCGGCGAGCATGCTGGCCGGGACGCCCTCGAAGATTTTGACGGGCGCGCAGTTGGCGGCCGCGCTGGCGTATGTCGCGCTGGTGAACAACAACCGCGTGCACGTTGCGTGCACGGGGCTGCCAGCGGGGGCGGCGGGGGCGACGCCCGGTGGGCTGCTGCGGTTGCAGCCGATGCGAGGGAGGGGGAGTGTGCAGGGTGTGGTGGGGGCGTTGGTGGGGGCGGTCAATGCGGCGGAGGGGGCGGGGGCGCGGGTGATGGACGCAAGGGGTTTCTCGGCGGACTTGCGGACATTGGCGATGACCCGGTCGGGGCGCGGGGTGGTGGTGATCGTGTCGGACTTGTTGTTGCCCGGTGGTGCCGGGCAAGAGGTGGGGGCAGAGGCGGGGTATGTTGAGGGGTTGAAGTTCTTTGCCGGCTCGGCGGGGTATGACGCGCTGGTGGTGCAGATTCTTGCGCCGGGTGAGATCGACCCGAGTAAAGAGGTGGTGGGCACCTCGGCGCGGCCTGCGCTGGTGGGGGATATGCGGCTGTTGGACGCCGAGACCTCGCGGGGGAGGGATTTGACGATCACGCCAGCGCTCCTGTTGGCGTATCGCAAGGCGGTGGAGGGGTTTGTTGAATCGGCGGCGGAGTTGTGCACCCGGCATGGGATTCGCCATGCCCTGCTGACGAGCGACGCGGATATTCCGGGGTTTGTGCTCTCAGTCCTGCGCCGGCGTGGGTTGGTGGGGTGAGTGGGTGAGTGGGGGGGGGAATGAAAAAACCCCCCGCGTGCGGGGGGTTGGGCGATTGTGCTTGTGTTGGGCTAACTGTGAGGTCAACCCCACCCCTGCCCCTCCCCTCTGGGGAGGGGTTCTTTAAGCACGATTGGCTTAGTCGGTGGTGTTGATGCGTTGGCTGCGCCTCTGGCCGCCGACGTTGATGGATTGGCCTGCGGAACTGAGGTTGGAGAAGAAGAGGGCTTGGATGTCGTCCTTGACCAGGTCGCCGTGGCCGTCGCTGAAGACCCAGGTGCCCCCTTCGGTGCCGTTGTTGTCCAGGGGTCCGTAGTAGCCAAAGCGGTAGCCTGTGGGTTTTTCGACCGGGTCGCCGTAGAAGGCGCGGGTGCTGACATCAGGCCCGCAGGTTTCGTCGCCCCAGAGGGGGACGGCTTTGACGACGCCTGGCTCGTCGAGTTTGAGGCCGGCGAAGTACATGTAGGAGATGTTGTACCCGACGACCTCAGTCACGTTGGCGGGTGCTCTGGGGACGAAGCGTCGCCCTGGGCCGGAGGCCCAGTTGTCGTTGGTGCTGCTGGGGTTTCCGCCCCAGTACGGTTGCTGGACGTCGAGTTTGTCGTTGGGGTTGTACAGGACGCCGAAGCCGTCGATGTAGGAATCCATCGGGATTTTGGTCTGGTTGTTGACCGAGCCTGTATAGAGGCGGGCGCCACCTGGGGTGATCTCGGGGCCGATGAATCCTGAGAAGCCCGGCTCGGTGCCGACCTGGTTGTTGCTAAAGAGGCCGGCGACGCCGCCCCAGCGGTTCTGGTTGGCGAGGTAGCCGTTGGGTCCGCCGAGGGCCGTGACGTCTGCGGGTGTCATGGGGTTGAGGGGGAACCACCCTTTGTAGTCGTTGCCGTAGCTGTTCATCGCAACGCCCATCTGGCGGACGTTGGAGAGGCTGGCGCTCAAGCGGGCGGCAAAGCGTGCTTTGGAAAGTGCTGGCAGGAGGATGCCCACCAGGAGGGCGATGATCGCGATGACGACCAGGAGCTCGATGAGCGTGAACGCACGCCGGTGTCGACAGCAGGGATGTTGATGCACGATCGGGGCGCGAACAAACGTCGGGTACATAGACGGCTCCGCAAAGGGTGATGAAAAACGAGTGGCCAAGGGACAAGCGAGTCGCAGAGTGCGGCCGCCTGTATAGACCCCAGCATGACATGTACGCCAGGGAGATGAAACGGGATCGGGAGCGTTAAAGTGTACCGACTCGGACCTGCCTATACGTACAAGTATCGTTCGTTTCTCAGCAGATGCCAGTTTCCATCCAAAAAGATCAAAATGTATTTCCACCCCCCGGCACCCTGCCGGGTGGGATGGGCAACGACAATGAGGTAGCCCCATGCGATCAAAGCACGGAATGTTTGTTTGGGTTTTGATATTAGTGGGTCTGTGTGTTGGTGCTTGGGGGGGTGAGCCTGGGGGTGGAGGTTCGGGGGTGAAGTTGACGGCACTCTCAGCCGGGTATGGGCTGGTGGACGTGCAGGCCCTGCTGGAGCCTGGGGTTCGCGGGCGTGTGGTGGTGCAGGGGGGGGTGGTGTCGGCACCGCTGGAGGTGGTTGATGGGCCGGGGGCTGGGGCCGGGGGTGGCCAAGGTGGTGGCCAAGCGGGCGTAGATGGTGGGGGGTGGAGGGTGGTTGCCACGGGGTCGCTGGCTTCGCTCGAGCCTGCGGCGGAGGTGCGGGTGCCTGACTGGGCGATGGGTGCGGTCTGGTATCAGGTCTTCCCGGAGCGGTTCTGTAATGGTGAGCCGGGCAATGACCCGGAGCCTGGGGTGGGGGTGTTTTTGAAGCAGTGGGGGAGTGTTTGGGATGAGGTGGAGTTGGCGGAGCTGGAGGGTGCGCGGGTGGAGGCGGGGGGGTTGTCCCCTTGGAGGTCGGCGCTTGCCCCTGGGGATAGCAGTGGGCTGCACCGGGCGGTGGTTTTTCGGCGCCGGTATGGTGGGGACTTGCAGGGGGTGGTGCAGAGGTTGGATGCGATTGCGGAACTGGGGGTTACGGGTTTGTATTTGACGCCGATTTTTCGGGCCGCGAGTTTGCACAAGTATGACGCGGCGGACTTTCGGCACATCGACGACCCGCTGGCGGGGCCTGGGCCTGTGCCGAGGATGGAGGATGGGTCTAGGCGCTGGCATGAGCCTGGCGAGAGTGAGGACCCGCGGACGTGGACGTGGACGCCGGCGGATTTGTATGTGCGCGACACGTTCATCCCGGCGGTGCGTGGGCGCGGGTTGCGGATCATCTTTGATGGCGTGTGGAACCACACCGGGCGTGAGTTTCATGCGTTTGCGGACTTGCTTGAGCGGGGGAAGGAGTCGGCGTATGCGGGGTGGTACGACGTGCAGTTTGCCCCGCCGATGGACCAGCGCCCGGCTGGGATCGCCGAGTCGATTGCGCACCTGCCGGCGGGGGCGCTGATGGGCTGGCGTGCTTGGGATAGTCGCAACGGGGGGTTGCCGGCGTTTACGCAGCGGCGCGTCGGTGAGGGGGATCGTGTGGCGTTGCGTGAGCAGGGCCGGCCCAAGAGCGGGATTCCGATGCCCAGGCAGACGGACCTTGCGCCGGGGCCAAAGCAGTTGGTGATGGATGTTACAAGCAGGTGGATGGACCCGTTTGGGGATGGGTCCAGGCGCTCGGGGATTGATGGTTGGCGTCTGGATGTGGCGCCGGATGTGGGGCTGCCGTTCTGGCGCGATTGGCGGAGGCATGTCAAGGGGATCAACCCCGACGCGCTGTTGATCGGTGAGATTTGGTACCCGGGGTGGGACTATTTCCACGGCGTGGCGTTCGATGGGCAGATGAACTATCCGTTTGCGCGGGCCGTGGTGGCGTTCTTGCAGATGCAGCCGACGATCGATGCGGAGGCCTTGGGGCGAAGGCTCAGGCAGGTCTTCATCAACGACGCGACGACGGACCTTGTGCAGATGAACGTGCTGACGAGCCACGACACGGATCGGCTGGCCTCGTGCCTGTTCAACAGCCCGGCGGACTATGACCAGTCGGGGGCCGTTGGGCCTGGGAGTATCTATAACCAGGGGCTGCCCCCTGCGGAGGTGTTCAGGCGTGTGGAGTTGGCGGTGGCGATCCAGGCGACGTACCAGGGTTCGCCGATGATTTATTACGGGGAGGAGTGGGGGATGCACGGTGCGGACGACCCGCACTCGCGTAAACCTGTGCCCTGGCCTGATGGACCGGCGATGCAGAACCCGGCCGACGCGGGGCAGAGCGCGGTGCGGGAGGTCTTTATCAAGTGGTTTACCCTTCGGCAGCACGCGGTGGTGGGGCCGGTGTTGCGGCTGGGTGGGACCCGGCACGTGGCCAGCGGGTCGCCTGGGGTGTTTGTGTTTGACCGGTTTTTGAACGGGCGTGTGGTGCGTGTGGGGATCAACCGGGGTGAGGGGCCTGTGCGTGTGAAGTTGGGCAAGGGTGCGACGGCGGTGGTTGGGCCGGGGGCGGGGGAGGGGGGTGCGGAGTTGGGCGCGGGTGAGGGTGGGGTGTGGACGTGGGAACAGGAGTAAGGGTTTTCAGAGGGGTGGGGTGTGTATTGGAGCAAATTCTCTGGAAATCTGTTTTTATCGTTGCCGGGGGGGTTTTTTGACATTATCTTGATCTGCCGTGTCAGCCGGTTTTGCATGCAGGCGTTTGGTGTGATTGCAGCGTAGTAGCCTGCTGGCCAGTCTGGCTGTGTCTGTTCAACCCGTTCCGTTTTTCTGATACAGGAGTTTTTACGATGCGGAAGCAACAACAATGTGTTCATGCGGTGGCCCTGACGATGCTTGCTGGCACGATGGCCTCTGCGGCTGTAACGGTCGATGGGAGGCTGACGCCGGGGGACAACTATGGCGCGGCCAAGTGGGTCAACACGGTCCCGACGGGCTTCGGCGACAACGTCGCGGGCCAGGGCTCCGACCCCGGCAACCCGTCTACGGCCACGACAGGCGTTGAGTTTGCGATCCCGTACTCGGCTCTTGGCTATTCGGGTGGGGCGTTGAAGATCTCGGCGTTTATCACCGGTGGTGGTGGGTTCATCTCCAACCAGTTTCTCGGGTCGCTGCCACTGCCCACCAACAACCTGGGCGGCAACGAGCGTAACAGGGACATGAACTCGATCGCGGGGGACCAATTCGTCTCCTTCACTCCCGCGGAGGCGGCCGTGCCGGTGATCGACGGGGCCCAGGACACCCTTTACGGCAGCGCCAAGGCGTTGCAGGGGAACTTCACGCAGTTCGGGAACGCCACCAACGGCGACGTGGTCGTGGCCAATGGTGGATCGGAGATCAACGGCCTGTATGTTGTGCGCAACGACGCCACGCAGACGCTGACGGTCCTGCTTACGGGGAACCTTCAGAACAACGGGAACCGGCTGAACATCTTCTTTGACACCGTCGCCGGTGGTCAGAACCGCATCCTGCAGACGACCGGGTGGCTGGGCAACTATGGCTCGGACAACGGGACCAACGGCTTCACGTTTGACACAGGCTTTGAGGCCGACTATGCCCTGAGCATCAACTGTACCGGCGGTAATACGCCGAGGATCTTTTTCGATGCGGCGACCTTGCCGACGGACGTTGGTGCGACCACCTCGTACCTCGGCTTCGCGAACTTCCCATCTGGTAGCGGGTTCGATGCGCCGGTGCTGACACCGCCCGAAGACGGCCCAGCATCGGCGATCCGCGCGACGATCAACAACAGCAATACCCTCGGCGTGTCGGCTTCCCTGGGGGGCAACCCCGCGCCCAACCAGTTCCTGGCCTATGGCTCGGAGTTCAACGGTGTCTTTGCCAAGATCGAAGGTGGCAAGCTGTTCGTGCTCGTTACGGGCAATCTCGAGAGCAGCTTCAACAAGGCGAGCTTCTTCTTTGACGTGGCCGCGGGCGGGCAGAACCGCCTGCGTGCGGCCTCCAACGTGCTGTTCAACTATGTGGGCAACACGACGGGGGACTTTGGCGCGTTGCAGAACATGGGCGGCGCGGACACCGACTTTGTGCTCATCAACCCGGACGACCCGGCGGCTGGTTACACCAACACCTCGGGCCTGAAGTTCGACAGCGACTTTGCTGCCGACTATTGGTTCGCGTTGGGCAACGGTGGGAACACCCCTGAGAGTGTGGAGCTCTATGGCAACTCGGCGGTGCTGCGTACTGGCGGTCGTCGTGAGACCACCAACGGCTCGGCGATGGACTACCGGTCATACTCCGGTGGGCTGGTCAACGGGAATCCCCCGGCGACGACGCCCTCGCCGGTGGTCTTTGCTGGGCCGACGATCAACCCCTTGCTGGACCCAACGTTCGGGTTCCCGCTCGATGGGGACAAGGAGGCGCAGTACGCCCCGCGTGTCAATGCCGACGTGATGGCCAACGCCGACCCTGCCCTGCGGGTGCCGGTGGCCAACCTCATCGCGTTGAAGCTGGACAACAGCAACATCGGTGGTGTAACGGCGACGACCGGGTCGGCGGCCGCGGCTGCTGCGGTTACGACGGGTATGGAGTTCTCGATCGACCTGGCCGAGCTGGGCTGGGACGAGACCTCGGAGATCAAACTTGCAGGGTTCATCAGCAACGACGGGTACACCTTCATCTCCAACCAGATCATCGGGTCAAGCTGGGACGGCACGGGGACGGCCCCGGCCAACGCCGGGAGCTCGCGTGTTGTGGACTTCTCCAACGACACCGCCTTCCCAGGCAAGCAGTGGATATCCCTGACGGCAGCGGTGAACCCCTGCCCGAACCCGAGCAACATCTCAGGCCCTGGGCAGAACACCACCGCGATCGACGGCGAGTTGACGGCCGACGACATCATCGTCTTCCTCAACCGCTTCTTCGCGGGCAACCTGCTCAGCGACGTCTCTGGCCCTGGGCAGAACACCACAGCGCTCGACGGGGAGCTGACGGCCGACGATATCATCGTCTTCCTGAACCGGTTCTTTGCGGGGTGCTGAGTGGGGAGGGGTTAGGGGTTGGGTTTTAGGGGTTAGGGTCAGGCAAATGCAAAGACCTTTCAACCTCGGACCTAACACCTAACACCTAACACCTAACACCTAGAACCTAACACCTAGAACCTAGAAACAAACCAACCCCGGGCCAGATGGCCCGGGGTTTTTTGTTTTGCGTTGGGGTGGCGATTGGGCGGAACGAAACCCACCCCTGCCCGTGCCGGCCAGGATGTTCTGGGGGGGGTCTGGGTAAGCCGGACTTCCGGGCCGGGCGTTTTGGTTTTTGTTGCAGATATTGCCCGTGCCAACCCCACCCCTGCCCCTCCCCTCGGGGGAGGGGTTATCAGAAAATGCAAACCTTCATTTGTTTACCACCCCACGGGGTGCCAGACGGTTTTGATCTCGGCGAGGGCTTCGATCGTGGCTAGGGTCTGCCAGCGGGTGTTGTCGAGCCAGTCGGAACCGGGCAGGATCGTTACGCGTTTGAGGTTCTCGGCTGCGCCTTCTTGGAGCGTGCGGGCGTGCTCGTCGGTCAGGCCCGCGGCGAGGACGGCGTCGATGTCGCGGTGCTTGGCGACCACGGGCAGCAGGTCGGCCAGGTCGGCGGTGAGGATGTTGGCCGTGCCGGGGGGGAGGTCGCAGGTGGCCAGCACCTCGCCGAGGGTGGAGGGGATGGGGGCGAAGGCGGGTGTGATGAGCACGCACGCGGCGCCGGTGGCAAGCACGGGGAGCATGAGCGACAGCATCGGCAGCAGCGCCGGGGCGGCAGGGCAGGCGATGGCGACGACGCCGACGGGCTCGGGCGTGCTCAGGTTCCAGTACGGCCCGGCGACGGGGTTTTGCGTGCCGAGGATGTGGGTCCACTTGTCGGCCCACCCGGCGAAGTAGACGGCGCGGTCGATGGAGGCGGCGAACTGCTCGTGGGCGTCGGCCTCGCCGGCGTGCGTGAGCAGGTCGATGAACTCGGCACGGCGGGTCTGGAGCATCTCGGCCAGGCGGTAGAGGACCTGTGCGCGGTTGTAGGCCGTGGCGGACTTCCACTTGCCCAGGCCAGCGCGGGCGGCGAGCACGGCGTCGCGGAGGTCCTTTCGGCTGGCGCGGCAGGCGTGCCCGAGGATGCTGCCGTCGTTGGAGGTGATGACGGCGGTGCGGCCGCTCTCAGAGCGTGGGAAGGTGCCGTGGATGTAGAGTTTGTAGGTTTTCTGTACGTTGAGGCGGTCGGGCATGGGGGAGGGTAGGGGGTGGAAATGGGCAAATGGGCAAATGGGCAAATGATGAAGTGGCAGAGTGGCAAAGGAGCAGAGTGGCAGAGTGAAAGCGTGAATATAACACGGCTTGATTTGGTGATTTGACAATTTGGCTATTTGTCCATTTGACCATTTGGTTATTTGATAATCCCTCCCTGCCAGAACTATCTTGGGGAGGGGTTATCAGCGGTCGGCGTTGATCGGGAGCAGGCGGACGGTTACGGCGGTGCCGATTTTGGGGAGGGTTTCCTTGCGTGCGATCCAGACCGGCTCGGCGATGTTGGCCTCGGGTGAGAAGCCTGCGCGTGGGGCGATGGTCTCGCTGCCGAAGGTTGCCAGCCCGATGAGCGTGCCGGTGCCGTCGGCGTCGTAGACCTCGGTGGTGGTGCCGTTGTTGTTGGCTTTGGGCAGGAAGCGTGAGCCGGCGAAGACCCACTGCTGGTCGGGGAGCGTCTTGCCGGTCTTGGCGTTGATGATGAGCTCTTCGACGCGGCGTGTGGTGGTCTGGTTGTCGGCCTTGAAGAGGATTTCGATGCGGAGCGCGGGGCCTGTGGCGGGCTTGGGTGCCGAGGGGTCCAGGCGCTCTGGGGTGCCTGGTTCCAGGCCGAGCAGGAGGAGCGCGGCGTGGATGTGCGAGGGCTTTGCGCTGGTTACCACCAGCGACTCGTGCTCGCGCGAGTCGCGCGTGCAGGCGATGAGTTCGAGGTAGACGTTGGGTGCGCCGGGGTCGTGGGCGTCGATGGGGATGGTGCCGTCAAACTCGACAAAACGCTGGACGCGATCGACGCGCACGGCGGGGAAGAGTTGGACGGGACCTTGCGCGGGGGTTGGCGCGGGGGTGGGTGTCTTTGGTGGTGTCGGTGGCTCGGGCTGTGGAGGTGGTGTGGGCGTGTGCTCGCGCACGGCGAGTGGTTGGGCGAGCTTCCAGGGGGTTGATTCGGGGGTGGTTTCTGATGTGGATTCTGTCCTCGGCTCTGCTCGGGTGGGTTCTGCGATTGGTTGTGGGTTGGGGTTGAGTGGGCGTGTGCTGGCGGTGCCGCCGGGGGGTTTGGGTGCGGGCGTGATGGCCTCGGGCGTGGGGGGTGTGGGCGTTGGGCCAGTCCGGCTGACGAGCGTGCGCGCGGTGGCGGTTGGTGCCTGCTCGGCGGGGGTGAGTGTGGGTATCGGCCTGATCGTCTGGGGTTGCGCGGGGGTGCTCTCGGCGCTGGTGCAGGCGTGCATCAGGAGCATGGGCAAGAGAAGTGTTGTGAGAATGGGCAGCACCCGTGGCATGGGGGATCATTCGCCGGGTGTGGTGCTGGAGTGGGCCTGGGCAGAGGCAGGCTGGGAAGCCTGCCCCACCCTAAGAGGCAGGCTGGGAAGCCTGCCCCACCAGATAGAAGATTGCCCCACCTGATGGAAGCTTGGGTTTACTTCCCGGCGTTTGCGGCTGGCTCGGGGAAGGGGAGGTTGGGCATGGGGACGCCCGGGGGCCTCATGTGGGCGGGGAACTCGGGGGTTGGGCGGAGCGTTACGTCCACACGCCGAGCGTTGGAGGGGGGGGCGTTGAAGGTGAACTGCGGGTCCCCTGAGGTTTGCCCGGCTGGCCAGATATCCCAGACCATTTTGTCGGGCGTTGCGGTGTTGGGCAGGCCCTCGTCTTTGTAGAAGCGCATCACCAGCTGCTTATCGACGGGTACTTCGGCGGTCCAGATCACTTGGTCGATGCGTGTGTCGATCACCGAGATCGTCTGCGGGTAGTCGGGCGTGGAGATGTAGGTAAACTGGTCTCGCGAGGCGAGCGGGCCGCCGGGGTACCAGAAGTTGTTGGCGCAGCCGGCAGAGGCGAGCGAGACGAGCACGGCGGAAGTCAGCAGGAGGGTAGGACGAGTAGGCATGGTGGGAGCTCCAAGTGCGTGCTGCGGGTGGGGTGCTGTGGGCATCGCGGGAGATTGTATCGGGCCGTGGGGGGGTAGCTCTCTAGAGGGTGTTGTTGGCTTTGGCCGAGTGCGGGCAGTGTATGGCGTGGGATTTCTGCGGGGTTGATGGGGGTGCGATACGATGATCGTGCTGGTGGAGCAGGTTCGGCGTTGGGTGCAGTTGTTGAGGAGATTTTCATGGCCCGCAAACGCCGAGTTGCTACGACCAGCAAGCCCAAGCCGCGTGTGGATGCACCGGGCCGGCAACGGCGGAGTGTTGCGCCGCAGCGGGGGCGCCGGCCCAAGCCGTTGCCCAAGGCACCGCCCCCTGTGGAGTTGGCGGGGGAACTCCCGTTGCGGATTGGGCACGGGTGGGACCTGCACCGGCTGGAGCCGTTGGCGCCCGACGGGGCGGGGCGGCCGATGGTGATCGGTGGCGTGCGGATCGCTGATGGTCAGCTCAAGAGCGGGCCGGTTGCACGCAGCGATGGGGACGTGCTGCTGCACGCGGCGACGGACGCGATCCTCGGGGCGCTCGCGCTGCCGGATATTGGTGAGTTGTTCCCAGATACTGATCCAAGGCACGAGGGGGCGGATTCGTCGCAGTTCCTGCGTGAGGCACTCCGGCGTGCGAAGGTGGCTGGGTATGTGGTGGGGAATATGGACGCAACGGTGATCTGCGAGCGGCCGAAGATCGGGCCGATCAAGGAGCAGATTCGGCTGAACCTTGCGCGGCTGCTGGAGGTCAGCCCCGAGCGTGTGAACGTCAAGGGGAAGACGCACGAGCGGGTGGATGCCGTGGGTGATGGAAGGGCAATCGAGGCGCACGCGGTGGTGACGCTGGTGCTGCGCGAGCGGGTGGGTGGGCAGGGGTGAGGGGGATTGGATTTGCGAAGTGAGCGATTGGGTACCCCGGATCTCCGAGCCGGGCGTTGTGGTTTTCGCGTGGTCATTGCCCGCGCCAACCCCACCCCTGCCCCTCCCCTCGGGGGAGGGGTTCTAAGTTGACGCGCGTCGGCGGGTTTTGGCCGGGGCGTGGGGGAGTTTGGGTGTGCCGGGGAAGAAGGCGGTTTGCAGGGCGACGCCGACGAGGGTGAGGGCGACCCAGGCCATGACCCAGGCGAGTGGCGCGATCATGCCGGGGGTGGGCCAGGAGAAGCCCGCGGCGCGGGTGAGCCAGAGCGTTGCGGGCATCCAGAGTGCCGAGCCGACGGCGGCGGTGAGGATCGTTGCCGCGCGGGCGGGCATGAGGACCCCGGCGAGCGTGCCGACGATCAGACCAAGAAGCCCGGCACCGAGCACCCAGGTGCGGGTGTGCTCGTCGATCTGCTTCCACCAGGTGGCAAAGTCATGCCGGGCGTGGGTGAGGAACTTGGCGGGATCGGAGTCGGGGTCGAGCCAGGGTTTGGTGGGCTTGGTTGGATTGGCGGGGGGTTTGTTGTGTGCGGTTGCCGGGGGTTCATCGCCCGAGGCGGGGCCGCCGGGGAAGTCCGGGTCGGGGGCGTGGGTTTGCGTGGCCCGTGGGCGGGTGTGTTTGTGTGCGTTTTTGCCTGCGACGACGTTGTGGTTGGGTTGGTTGGCTGGTTTTTCAACGTCGTTTGGGTTGGGGCCAGGCTCGGCGGGTATGTCTATTGAGAGTGGTGTGGTAACGATGGGGGTCGCATTGGGGGCAACGAGGGGGAGTTCTTCGCCGCCCAGGCCGTTGGGGAGGTCGTCGGGCTGACCGTCCAAGACAGCGGCGGGCAGGCGCATGCTGCCGCCGGCGAGGGCGAGTCCGATGACGGCACAGGCAAGGGCGGTGCCAAGGCCGAAGGTGAGGCCGAGGAAAATGCGGTAAAACACCGTGGCGAGCACGCCGCCGATGAGCACACCGAGCAGTAGCCCGATGAGTGGTCCAAGGCCGGGCGAGAGCAGGAGGCCAAGGGTGGCGCCGAGCAAACCGCCGAGCATCAGGCCGGTGAGGATGACGCCGAGTTTGAGCATTTTTCCGCCGGCGCACCAGAGGATTAGGCCTGCGAGGAGCGCCAGCAGGGGGGGGACGTGCAGGGCCCAGGAGGATGGTATTTGAGCGAGCATCGGTGTCAGGGCGTGCGGGGTGGTGGGGTGAGGTGGATGGGATGTTGGCGGTAGTGAGATTGTCGGCGTGCGGGGCGTGTTGGCAACAAAATGGGCATCCATTCTGGTGCGCGGGGCGTATAGGCACGTCGGCTGCCGGGGCTGCTGGCGGCTTAGGCGAGTGCGGGTCGGGGGGTGTTGCCCCTCGGCGTGCAATGTTTTGCTCCTGTGCGTTGGGGTGGTTAGCATGGGGGCGTGGAGTTACGGAATCTGCCCGGCCTATGCCGGGCTGTTTATTGAGGAGCCGGACAATGGGCAAGCTGGATCAACTGCTTCGTGGCGTAACTGGTCGTGCGGGCACACTGGGCAGGCGTGCGCTGGCGACGCTGTCGGCGGCGGGTCAGCGGCGCCCGGCCTCGAAGCACTTTGAGCAGCTTGAGCAGCGCGACTACATGTTCACGCTGACGATTCTGCCCGATCAGACGTCGGCTACGGCGCGGTTTGCATATTTCATCCCTGTGCTGCAGGTAACAGTCCCGGCAGTGCCGGTGCGTGAGTTTGTAGACTTCCCGACGTTAACAACGGCCCGGACCAACGAGAGCTTTAACAATCTTGGTGTGGCAACCGACGGGGGGCCGCAGGCGTTCCCGCCCTCGTTTGTCAACGGGATCAACCAGCCGAGGGTCTTTGGTGCATCGATCACAATCACGGGGAACCCCGGCGATACGGTGCAGGTCTTTGACCTGCTTGGCCGGGCGATGGTGCAGACGTTGGCGATCGGCACGCCCCAGACGGGTTCGCCGCTGCTCGGTGGTTTTGGGCAGGGCCTGGCGGCGACGTTCCTCGGCCCGATCGTGCCGCCGATTCCCCCCGCTACGCAGACGGACCCACCGACGCGGATCACGATGCGGAGCATCGCCCCGGGCTTGATCGGGGTGGTGGGTGCGGACAACGTGATCGATGATTCGGATGTCGCGGCGGTGCCGCAGATCAACGACGGGATCGGGCGGATTGTTCTGACGCAGGGTGGCCCGAGCACGACGGTGCAGGTCAGCGGGGGGATCATCACCAGCCGGGCGTGGAACGCGGCAGTGACGGACCCCGCGTCCATCGTAGATGAGGAGCAGTGGGAGGCGCCTTTGATCGGCGCGACGCTTCCACCTGCGGCTGAGAACCGCGAGCCGCAGGTCCGGCTTATCACCGAGGGGAGCAACCCCTGGCGTGGTGCGACGGACACGATCTTTGAGTTCCGCACAGCCGTGGGCCTGTTGGATGCATTCCAAGCCGCTGGTATGGGGTTCGGGTTTACCGACCCGCGTGGTGGGCCGCAGGTGCCGACCGGGCTCCCCAGCGGGCTTGGGAACGTGATCGTCGGCTCGCCGTTTATCCGGACGGGAACGACTTCCTCTGGTTACTGGGGGGTGAACACGCTGGCACAGAACCAGCCGGCGACGGCGAGCACCATTGGTCCAAGCCTCTTCGAACCGATCCTACCCGATGTGGAGTTGAACTTCAGGACGCTGCAGGTGGGGACGGCACCGGGGCCGGGGACGGGAACGATGGGCTTTGACACCTTCTTCACGCCGAGCTTTGGGGGGATTAATGTTTCAGGTATCCTCATCGGCACAGTGCGTACGACCGGTTCGCTCGGGTTCCTGGCCACGCAGCACTTGTACGGGGACGTGATCGTTGATGGGGACCTTGGTCGTGTCATCGTCGGCGGGCAGTCGGGGTACTGGGTGCAGGACGACCAGCTTGCTCTGGGAACGTTCAACACCGGCACCTTTGACGGGACGAACAACACGGGCAACCAGATCGTTGTTGGTGGGGTGGCGGGGGTGCTGCAGTTTGCCGGCCGCAACACAGCCAGTGTGCAGGTACTCGGCGACACGCAGAACGCGCGGGCGCGTCTGAGCTTTGGCACGTACCGAGAGATGGAGAGTATCCTGGGCACCAACCCGGCGGGGAGCACTGCCACGGCGTTAAACACCCTCTTTAGTACGCCGACGGCGTTCTTGTTCGGGCAGTCGTTCTACCGCAACGGGCCTGGGCGTAACGCCGAGTTTGTGGCCTCACCGTCGCGGTCGGTGACGATCACCGGCAGCGTGGGCGCGGCCGATCCGATCAACCCGACCGAGGACGTGAGCGATACCTATGCCTTTGCCGGGGCGCGGGGCCAGCAGATCACCGCGGACATCACCTTCCAGACGTTGCCGTTGCCCCCGATCCAGTTCCCTGACCGCGTCTACGCGCGGATTTATGACCAGGATGGTCGGTTGGTGGCAACGCACCAGTTGGCGTGGCTCTCGCAGCAGGACCGGATCAACGGGAGCGAGAGTTCGGTGCGTTTGCAGTTCACGCCCGAGGCCGACGGCGTCTACTTCGTCGAGATCGGCTCGCAACTCGACCAGCCGGATAACGTCATTTTTTTCCGGAGCCAGCAGCCCTACACGATCGCGCTCAACGGGATCGCCCCGACGAGCCTTGGGATGTACTCAACCGGTGGTGGTTCCCGCGGCGAGGTGGTGGCCGTTACCAACGGGAACGTCGGGTGGATCAACACCGGTGCCGATACCATCGGGGTTTCTGGCCTCCCGTTCTTGACCGGTGGCACCGGCGGTGGCTCAACGCGCCCGCCTTGGGACCCGACCAACGAGCCGAACGATGCGTACTTGGAGACGGTGGGGTTCACCGCGGACGTGCGCGGCAACCTGTTTGGCTACACCGTCGGTGCCGACCAGGTCGGCGCGACGATCATCGTCGGCGGAGACCTGGGCCGGTTCACTGTGCAGCAGAACCTGATCTCGACAACATTGAGCGTCGGTGGCTCTATCGGCGATATCACGGTGGCGAATGCCGTGGGGTTCCAGAACTCCCCGAGCACACGCCGTCAGCAGATCGCCCAGGGCAGTTTCGTCCTCACGACGGGCACCAGCGGAGACCCGGGGAACATCGGGCGCCTGCGTGTTGGCACGTTCGCCAACGGGGACGCCTTCACGCTGACGACGTCGAGCAACTCGACGATCGACCAGTTCACCATCGGCGCGGGCACGCCCAGCGGGGATGTCGCCAGCTTCGGGCGGTTCGTCCTCCGCCAGCCCACGCTCAACCTCGGCTCGGGGAGCAACATCCGCTTTGCCAGCTTCCTGGGCACCACGCTGGTGCCGATCGGTAGCAGCCCTATCGACGATTATTTCATCCCGCTGGTGGCCAACACCCCCTTGACGCTCACGGACGACTCGGGCGTTACCTTCACCATCACGATCGTCCAGACCGGGACCATCTTCGGCACGCCCAGCTCCGGCACCGTTCGGCTGATCCCCGCCGGGCCGGGCGTGACCGTCGGTGGCATCGAGGCCGATTTGCAAAACGGCGCGCAGTTGAACATCGCCAGCACTTCCACCGGTGTGCTGGGCCTTGACCGCATCGTCGTGAACACCACCCGGGACACCTCCCGCGTCAACCTGACAGGCCCGGGCACCATCGACGTGCGCTCGCTGACGATCACCGGCGCAGGCGTGGACACCATCAGCAACACCACCCCGCGCGGCAGCTTCATGTCTGTTACCACCACGGCCCTGACCAACTTCTTCACCGACGGGGACCTCGGCCGGGTGCAATCGACCCTGGCCAGCCAGAACATGCTGGCACCAGTCCGCAACTTGCTGACGGGCCAGAACGCGGTGGTCATCCCCGACGCGCTCCTGGGCTCGGACGTGAACGATCAGGTCAACGTCCCCTTCAACTGGACGGGCTCGGACGACCCGCAGCGCACGCTCGAGGACATCGGCTCGCCGGTCGATCAGTTTGCCAACGGGTTGTACGTCTCGACCGGGGCCGTCGCCTCGGTGCGTGCCAACGGGGCTGTCGGGGACGTGATCCTGCAGGGCGGTATCGCTGGCGGCGGGCAGCGTCCCGGCGTGCTCACCTCGGTGGTCGCCAACGCCGACAACATCAACACCTCGGGGCTCTTTGAGGGGATCATCGGCAACATCCTCGCCTCGGACGTCAACAGCGTCGACGTCGGCGACGGTCTGCTCTCGCCGGGCAGCACCCCATTTGCGCGGGCCTCGATCGTCGCCTATGACGACATCGGGCAGATCAACGCCACCCGTGCGGCTAACCCGCAGATGAACGGGATCATCATTGCCGGTAACGTCAACAACGCCAACCAGCGCAACGAGATCAACACCCAAGGCATAGGGGGCATCAGCATCCGTGGCGGCGCGGTCGATGGGATGTTCATCGGCGTCTCGACGTTTGACTCCTGGTGGCGCTCGGCCCGCTACGCGGCCACTCGCGACATCGCCGTGGGCGACCCGGAGACGGCCCTGATCGGGAGCGTCGGGCAGGTAACGATCACCAACTCGAGCTTCACCCGCTCTCGCATCTTTGCCACGCTGATCAACACCGTGCAGATCACCGGCGGCTCGTGGGATGCCAGCCAGGCGCGTGCCGTGCGCGTTGCCGGGCAGAACGACAGCGGGCTGATCCGCTCGATCCGTGCCGACAACTTCCGCAACAGCACGACACAGGGCGACGCGTTGTCAAACTACGTCTCGTCGATCCGTGCGGAGCTGGACATCGGCAACCTGGCGGTCAACAACACGTCAGTTGGGGTCATCAGCGACCAGTTCATCGACGCCGGGCGTGCCCTCACCGGCAGCATCAACGCGCGCGACATCCTGCGCTCGTCGATCACCTTCGCCGCCTCGATGACGCGGGTCAACGCAACGCGCGACATCATCCAGACGACCGTCAACGCCTCCCGCGTGGCGACCATCAACGCCGGTCGCAACATCATCAACAGCACGATCGCGGCCAACGGGGCTATCGAGACGGTCACCGCTGGCGGCTCGATCGACCGTGTCCGCATCGACTCCAACGGCCCCGACGGGCGCATCAACACCATCAAGGCTGCCGACAGCATCTCCGGCGATGTGCTCAGCAGCGGCCCAATCGGCACGGTGCGCGCAACGTCCGGGGACATCGACCTGACGATCACGACCACCGACGCGACCGACGGCACGCTCAACACCGTATTTGCCGGGCGCGACCTGAACCTGAGCATGAACGTCGTCGGGGTCGTTACGACCCTCCAGGCCGGGCGCGACATCGGCCGGCGCGACCCGGCCACCGGCGCGGGCGTTGGCCAGCTGGCCATCCCCACCAGCGTCTCGAACATCATCGCAGGCGGGGTGATCTATTCAGACATCTTCGTCGGCGGCACGATCAACAGCGTGGTCATGGGCCGAGCACGCTCGTTCCAGCCCGGGGCCGACTTCGTCAGCGACGCCATCATCCAGGCCGCCAGCCGAATCAACACAGTTACCATCAACGGGGACTTCAACGGCTCGATCATCGCCAACTCAGGGGGCATCGGCACCGTCACCATCACCAACGGCTCGTTCCGTGCCGGCGCCGACGGCACCAACCGCATCGAGGCACGCCAGGGCGATATCACGACCGTAACCATCACACGCGGGCACCTGCTCGGCGACGTGCTTGCGCTCAATGGCTCGATCACCACCATCAATGTAACCGGCGACACCATCTTCGGCGACATCGGCGTCAACGGCGCGCTGAGCACCACCTTGGCCACGGGCGTGGCGGCAAGCGAGCGGCGCAACCAGCTCCCGCCCGGTGCCGCGCGCACCGCCGGGCGCGACGGGCCGACGATCTACGCCTCGCGCGATATCGGGACAATCAACGCCGCCGGGGGTATCTTCGAGGCCTCCATCAGCGCCGGGCGGAACATCACCACCATCAACGCAGGGCGTGGCATCGACTTTGACCTCCGCGACGCCGTCAACACCCAGCCCGTCGGTGGGGCGACGTTCATCGGTGCCGGCGACCTGATCCAGAGCGTCTCGGCCAACCAGCGCGCCCGCGGCGCAACGATCCAAGCGGGCATTCTCCTCGGGGCTGACCGCCTTCCGGGCGGCACCGGCGACAACGCCGACATCGTCCAGTCTGGCACCATCGGCACCGTAACGCTCCGCGGCGGGGCCGACGGGAACACCATCAACGCAGGCGTCCTGCCGGGCGCCGACGGCATCCTGGGCACCGCCGACGACCGCGCCGCGCCGGGCCTCTCCAACATCACCACCGTCTCTGTAACGGGCACGACCAGCAACAACATCGTCACGGCCGACACCTCGCGCGGCACGGTAACAGGCATCGTCAACGGCACCGACGGGAACATCGTCAACGTCGTCAACACCACCGACGACAGCCAGCCCACCTTCAGCGGTTCGACGGCCGACCCCGCGCTCTTTAGGCCCCTGACCGCAACCGCCTACAGCCCCACCGTCGGCGCGAGCACCATCACGATCACCTACTCAGGCCCCGCCAACACCGCCTTCTGGGAGCTGGCCGCCTCGCGCATCGTCCTCGTCGGCTCGACCAACGCCAGCACGCTGCGGGTTACCTCCACCAGCACGCTGGTCAACGGGCTGCGGATCATCTCCTCCGACGACTCCTCCCTCGGCTCGCTGGCCATCACCGCGCCGCTGTTCAACCCAGCCGTCGGGCCGACCATCGCTATCGACGGCAGCGTGAACACCCTGCAGCTCCGCTCGGTTACCGACAACAACCCGGGCAACTCGGCGATCCTCATCGGGCAGAACATCACCACCCTCAACACCGGTGCGGCGGGCGCACCGGGGGACACCATCGAGGTCTCCGCCCGCCAGATTACAACATTCACCACCACCGGCGGCCTGGGCACGCTCACCCAGCCGGCGCTGGTCCAGGGTGGGAACTTCGGGAACATCACCATCAACGGCGCGTTCTTCGGGGTCATCAGCTCCGACCGCGATATCAACCAGTTCCGCACCACCGGCGCGATCACCAACCGCTCGGCCGTCCGGGCCGGGGGGAACATCACCACCGTGCAGGTCGGCGCAACAACCGTCCCCGTCGGGCTGGACAGCTCGATCATCGCCGCCGGGGGCAACCTCGGTGCTACGACCATCACCGGCAGCGTCGTCGGCTCACTCATCACCGCCGGTGTTGACCTCGGTCGCGACGGCGCATTCGGCGGCACCGGGCGCAACGCCGACCGCCTCAGCGACGGGAACATCGCCAGCATCACCATCACCGGGGCGTTCACACGCTCGGATATCAGCGCGGGCATCGCCCCCGGCGTTGACAACCTCCTCGGCACGGCCGACGACCGCTCCGCCTCCGGACGCTCTGCCCTGGGCAACGTAACAATCACCGGCGCGGCCACCGGATCGAACTCCAATAGTCAGTCCTTCCGCATCACCAGCAACGGGACCATCGGCACCGTCCGGGCCGCCGGGGCTGCATTCGCCCAGAACGCCAACCTCAAAGTCGAGGCCAAGCAGGTCCTCCCCCAGCCGTTACAGGTCAGCGACATCAGCGTTACCGAGCTTGGCGGGCTGTACACCGCAAGCATCGTCTTCAACCAGCCCATCGACCCCAACAGCATCGCCGGGGCGCTGAGCATCTTTGAGCTGCGCGGTGCTGAGCCGGGCACCGCCCCCGGACAGCGCATCCTGCTGACCCAGACCCCAGCCGGGCAGACGCTGCTGCAGTCCGGCGCCGACTATGCCATCCTGGGCTACGACCCAGCAACCCGCACCGTTACCATCCGCTTCAACAACAACACCAACGGCCTCTTCGGCCCGATCAACCCCGTCACCAACCGCCCGCTGGTCCAGCCCGTGGGCCTCCCCCCCGGCGACAACACCGCCAACCTCCCCGCCGAGGCTGCTCCGGGCGTCTACCGCTTTGTCATCGCCTCCTCAGGCCCCAACCGCCTCCGCGGGCAGACCGACTCGCAGACCCTCGACGGCAACAGCGACGGCACCTCCGCCGCCAGCGACGACTTCTCCTCCGACCTGCTCATCGGCGATGCCGGCGACCGCCTCACCCGCCAGTTTGGCTCTCGACCCGACCCAGTCGCCGGCCCCAACGCCGTCGATACCAGCATCTCCTTCTACGGCCCCGTCAATCTCGACGTGCTCATGACCCCCAACTCAACGGCTGCACTCCCCGGCCGGCCCGCGACCAACTCGACCTACACCGTCCGGGGCATAATGGGCGATCACCCCGCATACAACCCCATCACCTTCGACCGCGGCAGCGACGTGGACCTCTACAGCCTCACCATCCGACAAGGGCAGCTCGTTATCCTCGGCGGCATCACCGGCTCAGCCTTCAACGCCAACGTCGCCATCATCGATGCCGTTACAGGCAACCCCGTCACCACGCTCCGCGACATAGGCGGCTCGCTCTTGGCAACCGCTGATGTCAACGTTGTGATCATGGTTACTTCCAGCGATACTGCCTTCAACCGCGCCACCGGCGCCTCCCAAGTCGGTCCCGGCCTTGCCGTCGCTAACGGGGACATCATCAACCTCCCGGCGACAGGCGGCAGCTTTGGTAACTACGCCTTCACCGTTACCATCCTCGATGATGGAAACAATGGCTTCGGCGGCACCAACGACGCCGGCAACGGCACCGCCGTCCCCGTCGCCCCGCTGCCCAGCACCTTTGCCGGGACCGATGGCGTCCTGGGTACCTTTGACGATCTCTACGAGCAGATCGTCGGGGACCTCGACACCTCCGACGGCTTCCGCCTCAACCTCGACCCCGGCACCAACCGCATCTTCGACGGCAACGGCACCCCCACACGCCGCAGCGACGACATCATCTCGGGCACCAACCGCTTCGGCGACCGCGTTACCTACACCTCCGGCACCGACGGCATCTTCGGCACCACCGACGACGTTGTCCTCGTCCAGAGCGCCAACGGCAACGTGACCAACGGCAACACCGCGATCGCCTTCACCGACGCCGACGTCTGGCACCTCAATAACCGCAACTCCATTGACGCCAACACACGCTATCGCTTCACACTCCGCGTTGCCGACTCCGGCGGCAACCTCGGCCAGTCCCTACCGACCCAGACCGCGTTCAACAACACCTTCAGCTTCAACGCCAACGACAACCGCGGCAACATCCAGTTCTCCCTCTTCGAGACCGGTGGCCCAGGCGGCGTCGATGCCGGCCAACTCGTCTTCGCCCCCCGCGGCATCAACGCCTGGGGCGGCACCCCCAGCACCGTCCTGGCCAACGACGGCCGAACCAGCTATGGCTACGATTCCCGCGGCGACTTCTACATGGAAGTCGTCATCCCACCCAGCCAGCTCAACCCCGCAAACCCAGGCACCTACGCCCTCTATGTCCAAGGCGCACTCACCTCCACCTACGGCATCGAGATCACCAAGCTCGGCACCGCCACACCCCTCGTACAGGCCGCACAAAACTTCGTCATCGAGACCAACGGCGGCAGCATCGACTGGCTCGATTCCTTCGCCCCCACCAACCTCGCCCCCTTCTCAGGCCTCACACTTGCCAACGTTGACGGCCTCGGCGGCCTGACCGCACGCGAATACACCCTCTCCACACTCACCAATCGACTCAACGCCCTCTTCGCCGTCGCGGGCGTGCCCGTCAATGTCTCCCTCACCGCCAACACTTTCGTCGGCCAGCAGTTCTCCACCATCTTCCTCACCGACACCCTCGAGCCAAGGTCCGAAGTCGGCCTCCGCCGCTTCGGCGCCTCCCAAGGCGTCGATGTCGGCAACGCCAACCGCAGCGACGAGGCTGTCGTCTTCGCACCCACCATCGCTGCAATCACCTTCCAGGGATCCGGCTTCCCCATCAATCAGGCCGGGATCGATGCCTATGTCGTCGGCCTCACCTCCGCCATCGCACGCCGGATGGGCGAACTCATGGGTGTCCGCATCACCGCCCCATTAACCACCATCAATGACCCCGTCCAGGTGGAGTCTGGCAACTCACCGGACATCAGCCCCCAGTTCAACGTGCTCTATGGCAACATCGTCGTCGGCGGCCTCCAGCGCCTCCCCGGCACCGCCGGCTCCGGCCTCCTGACCAACTTCGCCATCGGCCAGCAGGACACCACAACCCTCCTCCGCCGACTCTTCGGGCTGGCCTAAGCCCCCCTCAGGCCAGGCCCCCCACAACAAACCCCCGGCCGCCACCAGCACCGCAAAGTGCTGGTGCTGCCATGCGCCCCTCGCGAAAGCCACGTCTTGAACCCATCCCCTCCCACTCCGCGTCCCTCCGCCAACCTCCACCCCCTCCCCGAACCTCTTCTCTCTAACCCACCCGCAGATTGCACCCCCGCACGCAATGTGCCGATAACCCGGCATGTCCGCACTCCGTGAACCCGCCCTTACCACCACCTCCACCCACCCCACCCGCCTGCACCCCACTGGCCCCGCAGGGCTCCCCTCCACAGGCCTGGTCCTCATCGGCACCGCGCAGGCCGTTCGCGCCATGGCCTTGCAACTGGCCGCGATCTCGGCACCCGGGCACCCGATCATCCCCACCGGCTGCGTCCTGGTCCACCACCTCGAGCGTGGCGTCCCCGCGCCCGACGCAGGCCTCCTCCCACCGGTCCTCGGCTACACCGATGAGCTCATCGGCCTGCACGCGCAGTGGCGCTTCAAGGCCGCGCTCGTGAGCCTCCCAGCCTCGATGCGCCAAGAGGCACGCCGCGTCAGCGGCCTGCTCACCCAGCTCGGCATCAACGAGCGCTGCGTCCCCACTTTCGAGGACATCCTCCAGGGCGCAGCCCCCGCAGGCCGGCCCGGCCGGGCAACCCCGATGGACCCGGCCACCCTCATCGGCCGCACACCCTGGGGCGTTGACAAGGTCGGCGTCAGCAAAATCATCCGCAACAAGCGCGTCCTCATCACCGGCGCGGGCGGGAGCATCGGCAGCGAGCTCGCCCGCGTATGCGCGGCCTTCAAGCCCGAGCAGGTCATCCTCATGGAGCGCAGCGAGAACGCCCTCTTCGAAATCGACCAGCAACTCTCACGCCGCTTCCCCGCCCTCCAGCGCCGGGCGATCCTGCACGACATCGTCGATGAGCCTGGCACCCGGCGTGTGCTCGAAGAGCTCCGCCCGCACGCCGTCTTCCACGCCGCGGCACACAAACACGTCCCGCTGATGGAAGAGCACCCCAGCCACGCGCTGAGCAACAACCTCTTTGGCACCAAGAGCGTCGCCGACGCCTGCATCGCCGCGGGCGTCGAGCGGTTTGTGATGATCTCCAGCGACAAGGCCGTCAACCCGACGAGCGTCATGGGCGCAACCAAACGCCTGGCAGAGATGTACGTGCAGGGCCTGGCCAGCGGCGCAGGCCCCAAGCAGCACACCTGCCGGCTCTCGATGGTCCGCTTCGGCAACGTGCTCGCCAGCGCGTGCAGCGTCATCCCGATCTGGAGCCAGCAGCTCGCCGAGGGGCACCCGATCACGGTAACGGACCCGCGCATGACGCGATACTTCATGACCATCCCCGAGGCGGCAACGCTCGTCGTCCAAGCCGCCGCGCTGGAGCAGGCGCCTGGCACGTCGCCGGTCTATGTGCTGGACATGGGCGAGCCGATCAGTATCCTGGAGATGGCCGTGCGATTTTTGCGTCAGCAGGGCCTTGGCCCAGAGATCAACCCGGCCAGCATCCCCCCCGCCGCGCTCGCGGTGGCTTCTGAACGCGAGCAGATCCACCAGCAGATCGCCACGCTCAGTGAAGATGAGTTCGACACCGCCCGGCATCCGATCGTCTTCACCGGCGCGCGTCCGGGCGAAAAACTCTACGAAGAGCTCGCCTATTCCGCCGAGATGCTCACGCCTACTACCCACCCGGCCATCGGGCAGTGGCGCAGCAAACAGGCACAGACAAACACACCTGCCCCAAGCAGGCCCACACCACCGACCGACCTCGCCGCTGCCCTT
The DNA here is from genome assembly GCA_021299385.1 of Phycisphaeraceae bacterium. Lineage (GTDB taxonomy): Bacteria > Planctomycetota > Phycisphaerae > Phycisphaerales > UBA1924 > JAJTGZ01. The sequence continues at coordinate 37,955 of JAJTGZ010000029.1, forward strand.
GCCCCGATGCGCGACGCCGCCCGCCCCAAACAGAGTGTCATCGAAGCCATCCAGGCCCTCGTCCCTGAGATGCGTCGCGGCAGGACCTGAGGCTCCCTGTGCCGGTACCCTGTCGAACCAATCAAAAACCTATCAGAAAACAAAGGGAGCAAAAACACCCATAGTCGATGTTTAGCACAAAATTGTGGATTTTTTTCCTCCAGAGTTGAACGAACGTCGAGATATGACGTATACTTCCTTGTTGAGATCCTTCTGACTAGGTTTGGTCCCCAGTTTCACTGGCTTTTACGCAAAGATCGAGTCCTCTAGACAAAGACCCCCACGAGACCCGGTGCCCGACGTTGTGTTGGGCGCTGGGTTTTTTTATGCGCAGGGCGAGCCGCAAACTGGGCTACACGAACTCTGAACCGGTGGCGAACTCTGAACCGGTGGCGTGGGCTTCCAGCCCGGTGGCGCGGGCTTCCAGCCCGCGCTCCACAGGTTGGGAGGCCTCAGTTGTTTACAAGCCCCCACCCTACTTGGGCGTCCCCTCCGCCGCGATCGGCTTCTTGGCGCGGAACTCCAGCACCGTGTCGTCGGGGAGTTTGACGATCTTCATCGCCAGCCAGTTAGGCGTGTGTTCCCACCAGACGCTCCAGGTCATCAGCACCTTGTCGCCGACTTTCAGCCCGTCGAGCGAGACACCCTTGGCCGGGGGAAAGTCCATCACCATCGCCGACATCCCCACAACCTTCCCCTCGGCGTTCTTGAAATCATCGACCGCCTCGTGGTAGCAACGCAGCTGCGTCTGCGGCTTGCCCGCCTCCGGCAACTGTTCAATGACCGCCCGTGTCGTGTATGTCGCGTCAGGCGCTGCGGTGGGGGGGGCGTAGGTCTTCACCCCCTGCGTCCCCGCGGGCTGCCCGCACCCATACCCGATCCCCCCGGCGGCAAGGGTCAGAGCGAGCAGCAGTGTCATCGTGGTGTTGCGGTTCATGTCTTCCTCTATTTAACGATCAGGTTCCCGTGCGGCCCGGCCCCGATGCCGACGACAAAGCCGGCCTCATAGAGCGTGGTCTTGTTCACAGTACGCGCGATGCGGAAGAACGTCAGTTCCCCGTCGATCGCCGAGGGGTCCGTCGAACGCAACTGCGCCACCAGCAGGTGCTTGCCGCTGGTGTCAAAGGCGACACCCGTCGGCACACCCCGCGCTGGGCGCTGGGCCAGGGGCGACAGGCGACCCGTGCGGGGGCTGAGCGAAAACAGCCGGACTTCTCCACCCTGCGGCCTGACAGGCCCACGCGCCGGCTGCGCCTGGCTCCCCCAACTGGCGACGGCAACACTGATCCCATCAGGCCCCACGGCCAGGCCCTCGGGCATCTGCCCGAGGGGTTGATTGTCGCTGATGCTGTGCGCGACCGTGATCCCCAACTCGCCACTTGATTGGTTCGTCTGCGTCGGCACGTCCGACAACGCCACCACCACCAGCGCGCCAACGTCGCTGGCCGGCAGCGGACCTTGCCCAGGCTCCGCCGGTGCCCCGGCACAGGTAACAAGCAGGTGCCTGCCGCCGGGTGTAAAGCGGATCGCCAGCGGGCGAGCCGGGAGTGTTACGGGTTCCCCCCACGGCGCCAGCGCGGGCAGCGCGTTCTCCTGGCTGGTTGAAAACTCATAGAGCACCACCCGCCGGCGCGCGGGCAACGCCACGGCCAAGTAACGCCCCGTCGGGTGCCAGGCTATTGCCCCGACCTCGGTACGATCGTCGTCGATCCCCAGAAGGGGGAAGGCCAGCGGGGTTTCATCCTCGCGCCCTACGCGCAACAGCGCGATCTGCTGGCCCGGCTCAGCCGTGCCTATGGCGACAAACTCCCCGCCCGGGTGGACATCGACGCTCACGGGCGACAACCCGACCCGGATCGGCGCCAGCCCAGCCGGTTGACTCGGGTCCGTCAGGTCGATCGGTGTGATCTGGTCCCCAGGCTCGGGCTGGACGGGCCCCTGTGCGCCCGGGGGTATCGGCCTGACCGGCTCGCAGACGTACGCGCGCATCCCGTCGGGTGTAACTGCGATCGCCCCCGGCGGCCCGAGCACCGAGTTGCCCGCACGCACCTGCGCAACACGCGTGTTCCAGCCCAGCGGCGATACGTCCGATGAGGCGATCGGAAGCCCAATGACCGTCAACTGATCGACCTCAGGCGGGCGCGTAAACAGCGGCCCGACCGCCCCGGCGTTCATGTCCGCATCACCCATCACCAGCACGTACCGGCCTGCGATGTCCCCAGGCTTGATCGTCGGGATCGTCGAACGCACGCTTTGGTTGCCCACACACCCACCCATCAGCGCAAGCAGGGCCAGGATCGGCAGGTGCGCGCGTCTATGAAGTGGCCAAGGGTACATAAGGGAAGAGTATCGGCTTGCTGGCTGAGTCTGCCGGTGTTGTTGCGGGTGTGGGTGCGGTGTTGCGTTGAGAGAGGCGGTACTTGGCCATCAGGAGCATCGCCGAGAGGGCGCAACCGATGCCAAGGCCGATCAAGAGGGTTTTGATCCGCTCGCGCGTGGCACGTTTTTGGTACCCCTGGTTGATCACGGCTTGGGTTCCGGTGCCGCGGGTGTTACGCCGGGGGGCAGTGGTGCGCCGCTGGGTGTGGTGGCCGGGGCTGGTGGAGTGGGGGCTGGTGGAGTGGGGGAAGAGGGAGCCGGAGTGAGAGCCGAATCGGGATCAGGGGTGAGCAATGGCTCACCCTCTGTGCGCACTGGTGATGCCTGCAGTGGTGGCAGCGGGGGGACCGCCGAGGGCGGCATGGCGGTCATGCTCTGCATCGTCGTGGGGACGCGCGCCTTGCGGACCTGCGAGCGGACCTGGGTGTCTGGGGGTGTGATGACCGCGCGGGGTATCAGCAGCAGCGCATCGCCCAGGGCATAGACCGGCGCGATCAGCCCTTGCTTGGCCTGTGCCTGGCGTGAGGGATCGGAGGTTGACACGTCCCCGGCGTCCTCGATGGTGGGGAACTCCCCGCGTTGCCTGGGGGTGGTCGCAGGGGCTGGGAGGTGCCCGACGTACGTCGGCTGGTGGACAATCTCCTGGCCCGGCACGAAGAAGTAGGTCGTGGGCCAGTTGCTCCGGTCAAGTTTGGTGGTCTTGGTCTCGGGCGCCGGCGGGAAGGGGAGCACGGGCCCGCCGGGCTGCGGCGTTGTGTCAACGGGCTTGAAGGCCGAGAGGGGGACGCGCCCGCCGACGAGCGCGTCATCGGTGCGGTCGGCGACGGAGACGCACGCCCCCGCCGACAACCCGGCAAGGAGGACGAGGCAGAGAGATGCCGATCGCGCGCGTTTCATGCGTAAAAGCATAGACAATCGTTCAGGGGTAGATGGGGGCAAACTGCGCGGGGTTGGAGGTCGGTGCGCGTGATGAACAGACATATCTCATACCCCTGTTCCTGGCCAGAAGGTTCTGGGGGAGGGGTTCAGAATGCAGGCTCGGCGGTGCATGTGATGCGGTCGCCGGTGTCGGGGTCGGTGAACATCAGGCTCGTCGCGTGCAGCATCAAGCGCGGCGATGGGTCCCCCGGCGGGCCGTAGAGCGCGTCGCCGACGATCGGGCAAGCGATCGTGGCCATGTGCAGGCGGAGCTGGTGCGAGCGCCCCGTGTGCGGCAGCAGCTCAACACGCGTGGTGCCCGCGTTGTGGGCCTGGACGCGGTAGGTGGTCTGGGCCGGCTTGCCGAGCGTGTGGTCAATGATCTGCAAGGGCCGGCGGGTGATATCCGCACGCATCGGCAGGTCGATGGTCCCCTCTACGTGCGGGGGCGTGCCGTGCACGAGGGCGGTGTAGGTTTTTTCGACCTCCCGGCGTGCGAACTGCGCCGAGAGCGCCCGGTGCGCCTCTGCATCGAGCGCCAGCAGCAGGAGGCCCGAGGTGTGCATGTCCAGACGGTGGACGGTGATCGGGCCTTGGGCGTGCGCAAACGCACCCCGGCACCAGGCCTGCGCGTTGGGAAGGTCGGGGTCCTTGCCCGGCACCGAGAGCAGCCCCGGCGGTTTGTCAATCACCACCCACCGCGGGCGTGCCCCCTGGCCCTGGGCGACAACGGTGATCGGGGGTATCGGGTGCACGGTGCTTTGTAGGCTTGGGCGAACGTACCCTGCCGGTGATGATCGCACGCCTGACTGGAACGTTGGAAGCCATCGAGGGGTCCGTCGGCGTCGTGCGCCCGGCTGGCGCACTCGGCGAGGCGATGAGCCTGGAGGTCATGCTCCCGGCCTATTTGGCCCGGCAACTGGCCACGAGCGTCGGGAGCGTTGTAACGCTGCGGACGAGCGCGTTCTTGCAGGCCGAGGGGCAGGGGACGAGTTTCACGCCGCAGATACTCGGCTTTAGCACCGCCGATGAGCAGGCGTTCTTTGATCTCTTCACGACGGTTAAGGGGATAGGGGTGCGCAAGGCGTTGCGTGCGCTGGCCGAGCCGCCGGGGGTGATCGCGGGGATGATCCTGCGTGGCGACGCGAAGGGCTTGACCGCGCTGCCGGAGATCGGCAAGCGCCTGGCCGAGACGATCATCGCCGAGCTTAAGGGGAAGGCCGACCGCTTTGCGGGGGCCGGGGATATCCAGACCAGGGTGGGCGTCGGGCGTTTGCCCCCGCGCCAAGCACCGGCCAGTGCGCCGGGGTTGCCCGGCCCGGCGGGGGACGCCGTCGAGGTGCTCGTGCGCCTTGGCGAGCAGCGGCCCGAGGCCGAGCGGAAGGTCTTGCGGGCTATCGAGAAGCACAAGACCGCCGAGGGCCTGACGGCGGATCAACTGGTGGGGCTGGTCTTTGCCGGGGCGGGGGCGTTGTGAAGAAAAAATCATCGAGGTGAACGTCCACGGCTCAGCCTCGGCGTGGTTTAGCCCGATATTCTCCCCCATGCGGCACGCGATGATCATGGCAGGTGGTCTGGGGACTCGGCTGTGGCCGATGAGCCGGGGTGGCCGGCCCAAGCAGTTGTTGCCGCTGGTGCGGCCAGCCGGTGCGCCTGATTCTGCACCGGCCAAGAGCCTGCTGCAGGTCGCCGCCGAGCGTATCGAGGGGCTGGTCCCCGCGGGCAACTGTTATATCTGCACCGCCGAGCAGTACCGCTCGGCGATCAGCGCGAGCCTCCCAGCGTTTTCGGGTGAGCGGATTCTGGGCGAGCCGGTGCCCCGCGACACGCTCAACGCCGTGGGCCTGACGGCGGCGGTGCTGGCCAAGATCGACCCCGAGGGGGTCTTTGCGGTCTTCACCGCCGATCACGTCATCGAGCCGCAGGAGGTCTTCCGCCAGCGTGTCGAACTGGGTTTTAAACTCGTCGAGGCCGACCCGACCCGGCTGGTCTGCTTCTCGATCAAGCCGACGTACGCCGCGACGGGGTTTGGGTATATCGAGCGTGCCGGGCCTGTGCCCGACAAGCACGCACCGGGTGCCTATCGCGTGGCGAGGTATGTCGAGAAGCCGAATCTGCAGCGTGCGCAGGCGTATGTCGCCAGCGGGATGTTTAGCTGGAACTCGGGGATGTTCGTCTGGAAAGCGCGGACGGTGCTCGAGTGCATCCGCCGGTTCAAGCCCGAGGCGCACGCGGGGCTGATGAAGATCCAGCAGGCCTGGGGCACCGCCCAGCAGACCCAGGTGCTGGCGGAGGTCTATCCGACGCTGCCGAAGATCAGCGTCGATTACGCCATCATGGAGCCGGCAAGCACGGACCAGAGCGTCTCGGTGGTAACCGTCGAGATGGACCTGTCGTGGCTCGATGTGGGTTCGTGGCCAAGTTACGGCCAGACGCTCACGCACGATGCGCACGGCAACCGCCTGGGCGGCGCACTCTCGGCCGGCAAGGCCCTGACGGTGCAAAGCAAGGATAACCTGCTCGTCTCAAGCGACCCGTCGCACACCATCGCGCTGCTCGGGTGCGAAGACCTCATCGTCATCCACACGCCCGAGGCAACACTGGTGATGCCACGCGCCAAGGCCGAGGAACTCAAGACGCTGCACGGGTTGTTGGGCGAGGAGATGAAGTAGCGGGGGAAGTAGCGACGAGCGACGAGTGACGAGCGACGAGTAAAGACCAGTAGTTGAGCGCCCACGGCGACGCTCTGAACCCCTCCCCCGAGAGCCTGTTGCATCAAGCGGCCATCAAAGCCTCCGGTTTTCGTCGCAGGAGGTGGTCGATCATCACGGCGATCATCTTGCACTCGACCCAT
>JAJTGZ010000030.1 GCA_021299385.1 Phycisphaeraceae bacterium
GCACCCCCCGGTGCAGAAGCAGGGGTATGTGGAAGAGGTGATCCGGACGTATGAGGTGGTCGAGGAGAAGCCGGGGAAGGTGGGCAAGGGGGAGAAGGGGCGTAAGGATCAGAAGGATGAGAAGGTGCGGAAGCGTCGGCGGGCGGGTGGGTAATGTGTGCGTGAATTGACTGTTTTTTTTGGGGGTTTTGGTGTTGGCCAACCCCACCCCTGCCCCTCCCCTCGGGGGAGGGGTTCTGCATAATATCCAACGTTCATCTGTAGTACAGGTAAGTGCAGCAGCATGATCTGACCAGGAGATATGATGAACGCCCGTGTACTCGGCTCGCTGCTTGTACTTGCTGCCTGCGGCGTTACGCTGCTGGCGGTGCGGTTTTGCCGTAGCGATGAGCCACGGGTGGACGAGCCTGTCGAGCGATTGCGTGCGGAGGTGTTTGCCCTCGAGCCGTCGGCTGGGGCTGCGAAGGTTGCGTCGGCAGCTGGGGGGATGGAGGTATTCAACGCTGCGCCGCGTGATGTGCGAGGACGTTTTATATTCTCGCTCGTCAATCCATCTTCTGCAAAGGATGATTTGCAGAGGCGTGCAGAGTTTATTGATGCGTTTATCAGACAGACGGGGCAGGAAGAGGATCAGGTGGTGATGGGCCGGCATGCTACAGCGGTTGCCGCTGATCTTTGGGCTCAGGCCCCGCCGGGGTCGCCGGTGCGGGAGCAGATGCGTGGCGCACTCGTCTTTGCTGCCCTGCATCCAGCAGAGCGGATGCACTCGACATTTGTGGGGGTGGTCGCGGAAAAAACCGACCTGCTTAGCTATCCTGATATTCGGCATGCCCTTGAGGTGCTGGCCGCAGGGCCTGAGACGGAATATAATAAAAAGTTAAAGATACGGTCCAACGCCAAGTATCTGCTCACGGTTACCCCCGGCTCGGACGCGTACAAGAAAAACAGTAGGTAGAGGGTCGTTCTAGACGGACATGCACACGCACACTCCAACACGAGGGTCTGACCGGGCGTTTTCGATCCTGGAAATGGTCGTCGTAATCGCCGTGATCGCGACGCTGGTTTCGCTCCTGCTGCCAGCACTGGCCAGCAGCAGGGAGTCGGCCCGGCGGGTTGTCTGCACCTCGAACATCCGCACCCTCTGCACGGCGGTGCTGACATACTCGCAGGCCAACCGCGACTGCATCCCCGTAACGGAGTGGGCGTTGAACCGCACGACCGGGCTGCAAAGCAGCGTCCTAGCGCAGCCGTTTGAGGCACTACGCAGCGAACTGGGCGATCCCCCCGACTGGTCGAGCTTTGGCCCCGCCCGGTGCCCCTCGGATGACCGCGTTGGGCCGGTGGTTGGTTTTGGGTACCACTACGTTGCTGCGTCCTGGTTTGTGTGGCCGACTACGCCGCCGGCTGAGCGGACAAAGATATTCAACGAAACCCAAGGGGAATACAGGCAGGGCGAACACAAGTTGCTCTGGATGGACCTTGATACCAGCGCCCACGCCGGGAGTCGGCGGTTGCAGGATGGGTTGTATCACCTTGGGTATACGGACGGGTCGGTTGAGTTGTTGAGCCGGCCTGGTCACCCCTTTGATGCTGACTACTGGCTGAACCGCTGAAGGTGAATCAGCGGCACGAGCACTTTAACGAGCACTTTAAGAAGCTGGATGAGCGATTGCGTTTCTGCGGGCGTATTGGGAAACCAACCCCACCCCTGCCCCTCCCCTCGGGGGAGGGGTTCTGAAGCAAAGGCAATCTGACGTGTGCGCCTTCGATCGGGGGAGGGGTTAGACGCGCCAGGATTTGCCATCGCGGATCACTCGGCGGTAGAGCGTGTCGCGTTCGATGGGGGTGAAGCCGGCTTGGCGGATGGCGCGCTCGAGGGTTCGGGTGTCGACTTCTTGGTGGGTGCGGGTGTTGTCGTGTGCGCCGCCCTGGCCGGCGGCGTGGTTGAGTTTGGTGATGTCGTACCAGACGATGGTGCCGTCGATGTCGTCGGCACCGCTCTGGAGCATGAGCTGGGCCATGGGGAGCGTCTGCATGATCCAGAAGGCCTTGGCGTGTGGGAAGTTGTCGAGCATCAGTCGTGCGACGGCGAGCGTGCGGAGGTTTTCCAGGCCGCTGGGGCCGGGGAGGCGTTCGAGGTCGCTGCCGTCGGGGAAGAAGGGGAGGGGGATGATGGTTTGGAAGTAGCCGTGAGTAGTGGTCAGTGGTGAGCGATGAGCGTTGAGTTGGGGCGTGGCGGCGTTGGTTGCGTTGCGGTGGGTGATGAAGTCGAGTGGTTTGAGTGTGCCTGGGCGTGTGAGGGTGATGGGTGGGGCGGTGCCGCCCTCGTCGCCTGTGTAGCCGAGGTGGCCGCCGGTGCTGAGTTGACTATCAACTACTTTGTCACTCTGCAACTCTGGCACTGTGGCGCTCTCTGCATAACCGAGGCGGGCGAGGGCGACGTCTTGTGCCCGCCGGAGCATGTCCATGTGTACGAGGCGGTCGCGGCGTTGCTCGATGTGGCCGTAGAGGATGGTGGCGTTGGTGTTCAGGCCGAGTTCGTGTGCGACGTAGTGGACGTCGAGCCAGACGTCGCTGCGGATTTTGCCTTTGTAGGCCTCGTCGTGCACGCGGTCATCGAAGACCTCCGCGCCGCCGCCTGGCAGTGAGCCCAGGCCGGCGTTCTTGAGCTCGGTGAGGACCCAGCGGATGCCGGCTCGGCGGTCGTTGACGTCGTATTTTTTGGCGATCTTGGCGAGGTGGACGATCTCGACGGCGGTGAAGGCCTTGACGTGCAGGCCGCTGCCGAGCGCGCGTGCGGTGTCGCGGATGGTGCCGACGAGGTCGGTGTAGTAGGAGAATGGGAGCCGGGGGTGCAGACCGCCTACGGAGTGCATCTCGGTTGCGCCGTTCTCGACGGCGTCTTGGACTTGCTGCTTGACGTAGGCCATATCGCGTGTGTAAGCGCCGCTCTGGCCCTCTTTGCGGAAGAACTCGCAGAACTTGCACGAGAGCGCGCAGACGTTGGAGTAGTTGAGGTGGCGGTTGATGTTGTAGTAGGCGTTTTCGCCGTGGAGGCGTCGGCGGACAAAGTCGGCAAGTTCGCAGAGTGTGTAGATGTCGGGTGTGTCAAAGAGGGCCTGGCCGTCGTCGAGGGTGAGGCGTTGGCCGGCGTGGATTTTTTGTGCGATCGCATCGAGGCGCGGGTCTGGGTTGCCGAGGGTGTGGGTGGATGGGGTTGCCAGTGCGGTCATTGCTCGATGGTAGGCGCGGGGGGCGTTGTTTCACTGAAAAGTGAAAGTTGATTAGGAGGTTTGTTCGCAGTTTTTTTGCACGTTCATAACCCTGACAAAGTTGGTGATGTGGTCAAGGAGTGAAGGGTGAAGCGCCGATAGGCGGTGGTCTATTTCTGTCGGTTTGCGCACATGCCTGACGTTCTTGACCAATCCAGTATCGACGCACTCTTGGCGGCGGCGGACAGCACGCCGGCGGTGGTTGAGTCGCGGGAGGTGAGGATTGTCAGCCGGCACCGCAAGGATTTGACGAATGTGGAGGTCAGGCCGTATGACTTCAAGCGGCCCGAGCGTGTGAGCAAGGACCAGATGCGTGCGTTGCAGACGCTGCACGAGGCGTTCGGGCGGAACTTTGGCGCGGCGTTGTCTGGTTTTTTGCGCACGATCGTGGAGGTGCGGGTTGCGACGTGCGAGCAGATGACGTATGGGGAGTTTATCAGCGGCCTGCCGAACCCGACGAGTTTCAACCTGGTCAAGCCGGCTGGGCTGGAGGGGCAGATTTGTCTGGAAGTTTCCCCGTTGATCATTTATCCGATCATCGATCGGCTGCTGGGGGGCACGAACCAGGATTTGTTCATTCCGCAGCGGCCGATGACGCTGATCGAGACGCGTCTGATCGGCAAGATGGTCGACCGGTCGCTGCAGGCGATGAGCGAGGCGTGGGCGGGGATCAAGGCGATTAGTTTTTCCGTTGCGGCAACGGAGAGCAACCCGCAGTTGGTGCAGATTGTGCCCCCCAACGAGGTGGTGGTGGTGGTGGGCTTTGAGCTGAAGATGAGCAACCGCGCCGGGACGATGAACCTGTGCATCCCGTACAACGTCATCGAGCCGGTGATGCAGGATTTGACGAGCCAGAGTTGGTTTAGCACGAGCAAGGGCGTGCAGCCGAGGGTGGTAAGGAAGACGATCGAGCACGCGCTGTCGCAGGCGGCGGTGCACGTGCACGGGGTGCTGGCGGAGACAACGATCACGCTGGGGGACCTGCACGCGATGCAGCCCGGGGACGTGCTGACGACGGACAAGCCGACGAACCTGCCGATGGTCTTTGCGGTCGAGGGTGAGAAGAAGTTCTTCGCGCACCTGGGACAGTTCAAGGGCAAGCGTGCGTTGCGGATCACGCGGCCGATCGGGCGTGAGGACCGGTGCTGAGGCTCAGTCGGAAAACCAAAGACGCGGGCTGGAAGCTTGCTTTACTGGGTTGTGAAGTGGTCTCTGAGGTGTGCCGTGTATGGGTGGGGGGTATATGCTCAGAGGGTGTCGCTGGGGTTTGACCGTTTACCTGCTGTTATCGAAGGGAAACCATGCTTAAGAGTGCCTTTGCCGTTGCCGCCGTGGGCGCGAGTTTGACTTTTTCGACTGTTGGTGTTGGCCTGCCGACGCAGTCGCGTGCGGAGGAGAGCGCGATTGCGACTGTGCTGAGCAAGCACGCGGGGTCGGTCGTAACAGTCAAGTTCCTGCTGGCGATGCAGGAGAACGAGCGTGAGGCCGAGGCTGGTGGTTTGGTGATCGATCCTGCGGGGTTGATTTTGGTCAGCAACCTTGAGATCGGCGGCTCGATCGGGCGTGGGCGTGAGAGCGCGCAGGCCAAGGAGATCAGGGTGCTCATCGGTGATGACACGCAGGGGCTTCCGGCGAAGATCATCGGGCGCGACACGGAGCTGGAGCTGGCGTGGGTGCAGCTGGACAAGCCGGCGGATAAGCCGCTGGCGTTTGTGGACCCGGCCAAGGGGGTTACCGTGAAGGTGGGTGATGAGCTGGTGGCGATCGACCGGATGAACAAGTATTACGACCGCGTGGCGGTGGGTCTGGAGCTGGAGGTCGGGGGCCTGACGACCAAGCCGAGGAACCTGATCATCCCGTCGGGTGGGCCGTTGCAGTGGATCGGGCTGCCGGTGTTCAGCGAGGGTGGTGGGTTTGTGGGGGTGTCGGTGGTGCAGCCGGTGGGTGGGGATGAGGATGAGCCGATGGCGCAGCGGAACATGGGTCGCGTCAGCCCGTTCGACCGCGGGTTGAAGGTGCTGCCGGCGGCGGAGGTTGCCAGCGCGACAGCACGGGCGATCGAGGCGCACAAGTCGGGGAAGGAACTGGGTGCGGAGGAGGCCAAGCCCGCGGCGAAGCCCGAGGTACAGCCGGGTGAGAAGCCTGAGGGTGATGGGATGCCCGGCGAGAAGCCGTAACTTGGGGTTTGGTTTGGGGTGATTGTGTTTTTGGGTACCCCGGACCTCTGGGCCGGGCGTCTTTACCTTTGCCCTCGGCACCCCGCATCTCCGAGGCGGGGGTTTTCTAATTCTTAAAACGCCCGGCCCGGAGGTCCGGGGTACCCGGGGCGCTAGTGCTCGATCGCGTCGATGAGCCTTCGGGCGAGTTGGGCGTTGAGGACGTGGCCGCTGCGGGTGGCGGTGATGTTGGCGTAGATGGGCCGGCCGACGAGGGCGAGGTCGCCGATGAGGTCGAGGACCTTGTGGCGTGCTGGCTCGTCGGCAAAGCGCATGGCCGGGGTGGTGGGGGGGGGGTGCCCAGGACAAGGACTTCGTTGGGGTTGATATGGGCGAAGAACCCGGCGGCACGGAAAGCCTCGGCCTCTTGCGCGGTGCAGAAGGTGCGTGCAGGGGCGATCTGCTCGGCATAACGCAGGCCCCGGTTTGCGTGCGCCTGCTGGTTGTCGGTCCACTCGATGGCAAAGCGTGCGGCCTGGGGTGGGATCAGCGCGTGCGGGCCGTAGTCGAGGTTGTATTGGACCTGGAGGGCTGGATGGTCGGTCGGTGTGGCCTCGATCATGCCTGCGCCGTCGTGGATCGTGATGGGGTGGTGGAGGACGATGGGCGCGATAGTGCCCTCGATGGGGACGACCTTGGGCAGCAGCGCCTCGACGAAGTTGAGTGCCGAGCCGTCGAGCATGGGGATTTCTGCGCCGTGCAGCTCGATGGCCAGGTCGGTGATGCCGAGGGCATAGATGGCGCTGAGGAGGTGCTCGGTGGTGTGGATGCCCGCGGCGGTTGGCGCGGCGATGCCTGTCGGGGCGGCCGGCTCGGGCTGTTCGGGGAGCAGGACGGTGCAGCGCCCGAAGCCGTCGCGGCGTTGTGAGTGGGCGATGTGGCGGGCGTCTGCGGGGATGTGTGGCTGGTCGGGCAGGTCGATGCGGCGGAAGTGGATGCCTGTGCCAGTGGGGGCGGGGCGGAGCGCAAGGACGCTCACGAGCGGGCTGAACAGGCCCGGGCCGCTGAGCATGATGCTCTGGTTGATGGACCTTCTGGGCAGCGGTGGTGCGTTCGCGTGCGGGTTCACTGCTGCGCACCCCGAGCTTGTGCCGCGCTCTCGGCGAGGCGTTTGATGGCGATCTGCTGGCGTGCCCAGTCGCGTTGGCGCATGGCGGGCGCGCCGCAGTAGGCCTCGCCCTCGGGCACGTCGTTGATGATGCCGGCCTGCGCGGCCAGGCGTGCGCCCTTGCCGATGGTGATGCCGTCGGCGATGCCCACGCCGCCTGCGATCATCACGCCGTCGTGGATGGTTACCGACCCGGCGATGCCACAGCACCCGCAGATGACCACGTGCGAGCCGATGCGGCAGTTGTGGGCGATCTGGACGAGGTTGTCGATTTTGGTGCCCGTGCCGATGATTGTGGCGCCGAACTTGCCGCGGTCGATGCAGGTGCACGAGCCGATCTCGACATCGTCGTGTAATTCGACGTTGCCGACGTGGGGGATTTTTTCTAGGCCTGCTTTGCCGGGGAGGTAGCCGAAGCCGTCTGCGCCGATGATGGCGGCGGGCTGAAGGATGCAGCGCCGGCCGAGGGTGCAACGGTCGAGCACGCAAGCGCCGGGATGGAGGATGGAGCCTTGACCGATGTGCACATCTGCGCCGATGCGGACGCCGGCGTGGAGAACGACGCCTGCACCGATGACGCTGCCGGGGCCGACGGAGGCGTGCGGGCCGATGTGCGCGGTGGAGTCGATGGTTGCGGCCGGGTCGATGACGGCCGAGGGGTGGATGCCGGGGGACAGGGAGACCTTGGGTTGGAGGAGGCGTAGGACAGCGAGCATCGCGCGGTCGGCGTCATCGACGAGCAGGGCCGCGCGGGTGCCCTGGTCAAAGTCTGGGAGGAGGACACCCGCAGAGACGACGACGGCGGAGGCCTTGGAGTCGGCCCAGCGGGGGGCGAACTTGGCCGAGCGTATGAAGGTGAGGTGCTCGGGGCCGGCGCGATCGAGGGCCTCGACGCCCGTAAGAATGGCGGTGGGGCACCCGACGAGGCGCGCGTTGAGCATCGCGGCCAGGTCGCCGGCGGACATCGAGATGTGCGGTTGGAGGCTCTTCATCTGGTGCACCCGTGCGGCACGCCAGGGCCTGCGGCCAGGGGGGTTCTGCGGGGGTTACTTCTTGGTGTATTCGGAGTTGAGCAGTTGGATCAGCGCGTCGGTGATGTCGAGCGTGGGTGAGGCGTAGACGATGCGCTTGAGGCTGATGACGCGCTGGACGTCGGTGGAACTGGCGCCGACGGGGACCGAGACGTTCTCATCGGTGGCGATGACGAGGTTCAGGCCGCGGGTCTCGGCAATTTTGCGGCCGCCGATGGAGATCTTGGCGAAGAGCTGCCTGAAACTCTCGCTTTGGCGGCGGTCGGCCAGGGCCTCGAAGACCTGCTTGCGGGCCTGCGCGGTCGCCTGCATCTCGATGGCCTTTTGCACGGCGGAGTTCTTCTCGGCACCATCGGGCAGGGCGCGGGCGGTCTCGAAGGCGGCCTTGGCCTCGCCGTCGAGCTTCTTGAGTTCGTCGTTGAGCTGCGTGAGGTAGGCCTGCAGCTGCTGCTGCATGTCGTTACGCTCGACGAGGGCATTGAAGACCTTTTCAACGTCGATGACGGCGATGCCGCTGTTGGAGGTCGGCTCGGCTGCGGCGCGGGCGGGCAGTGGGCGCACGAAAGCGACGAGGGCGAGGGCGGCGGCGGTGAGGGCGAGGACGAGGGGGAGGGTGCGGTTCATCTGGTGCTCCATAAAAAGGCGTGTCTGGGTGCAAAGATAGCAACCCCTAACCGCCGGGAGAGGGTGGGGGTGATCTTTCCTGGCCCGTGCGCGGGGGTAGGATTGGGGATGAGCAAGATTGCGCTGACGGCGTTTTTACTCTCCCCGGTGGTGATCGTTGCGGGGCTTTACTTTGTGATACCGAAGAACCCCAAGCAGCGGCTGATCGGGCCTGCTATGGCTGCGGCGGCGGTTCTGCCCCAGCCGGCGGCGGGGGCGAAGACGGGGATGGTGCGGCCGGAGTTTTTGCCGCAGGGGTACATCATCGTGGTAACCGATGCCGCGGGGATATCGAGCCAGGATTCGCCGGTGTATCTGGCAAGCAGCTACAACGGGTGGAACCCGGGTGATGAAGGGTCCAAACTCACACGCCGGAGCGACCTGCGGTGGCAGATCGTCATGAAGCCCGGCAGCACCGATGCGCCGATCGCGTTCAAGTTCACGCGCGGCTCGTGGGACCTTGAAGAGTTGACCGAGGGCCTTGTGCCGATCGATAACCGCAGCTTGCCCGAGGTGGACGCGGCAAAGTATGGCGACGGGAAGACCCAGCCGATCTTTGAGTTCACGGTGCAAAAGTGGGGGGACCAAAGGCCCAACCCCGCGGCGAGGCCGGACCTGAACCCGTATTTCACGCTCAATACGCCGAGTGTTGTGCGGCTGGAGGTGCCGGGCGGCGTCGCCGCGCCGTTCAAGCGGGATCTGTTTGTTTGGCTGCCACCTGGGTACGACGACCCGGCAAACGCGGGGCGGTCGTATCCGGTGCTCTACTTGCAAGACGGGCAGAACCTCTTTGAGACCCACCCGGCTGTGCCGGCCGAGTGGAGCGCGGATGAGACGGCGGCGAGGCTGATCGGCGAGGGCAAGGTCGAGCCGATGATCATCGTGGGGATTCCGCACGCGGGCAAGTCCCGCGCCAGTGAGTACCTCCCGTTTGCGACGCCGAGGTTGGCCGACGCCAAGCCGATGGGGGACTGGTATGCCAAGTGGTTAATCGGCGATGTGATGCCGCGTGTGGAGCGGGCGTTCAGAGTTAAAAAGGGGCGTGAGAACACGGTGATCGGTGGGGCAAGCCTCGGGGCGATCATCTCGCTGCACACCGCCAGCCTCTACCCGGGCACCTTCCGCGGCGTGCTCAGCGAGAGCATCGCCCCGCTCGGCGAGAACAACCCGACGCTCACGGCACTCAAAGGTGGCAAGGGTATCAAGGGGATGGATATCTACTTTGGTTACGGCCTGCGCGAAGGGAACCCCGAGAAGGCCGACGACCCGCTCAATGCGGGGTACGTCAAGACGTTCAAGGAGACGGCGGCGTGGCTTGAGGGGCAGGGGCAGACGTCGTTCTTGGTTACGCCCAGCGACCAGCCGCACAACGAGAAGGCATGGGCGGATAGGTTTGGCACAGCGCTGGAGTTCCTCTTCCCGGCCAAGAAGAAGTAAGCATGGCCACCACCCTCCCGACTCCCACCCGGCAGAATTCGATGTTCGGCTCGCACCTGTCTGTGGCCGGGGGTATGGAGTTGGCGGTGCGCGAGGCCGTGCGCCTGGGGCTGGATTGTGTGCAGGTGTTCACCAAGAACCAGCAGCAGTGGGCCGCGCCGCCGTTGCGTTCTGAGGCCATCGCGGCGTGGAAGGAGTCGTTGAGGGAAGCGGGTTGGGAGGGTGGCCCTGCGCGTGTGGCGTCGCACGCGAGTTATTTGATTAACCTTGCCGCCGCGCCTGGGGAGTTGCGGGACAAGTCGCTGGCGTTGATGCGTGAGGAGGTGGATCGTTGCGAGGTGCTGGGGATACCGATTTTGGTTTTTCACCCTGGCGCGCACACGGTCAGCACGCGTGAGGAGGGGGTTGGTCGGATCGCCCAGGCGTGCATCAAGATCATCAACGAGACGCCGGGGTACAAGACGACGTTGTGCCTAGAGAACGTGGCCGGGGCGGGGAGCACGATCGGGCGGACGTTTGAGGAGCTGGCAGACCTGCGTGCGCGGATCGTTGCGGGGACGGGCCAGCCGGGGCGGATTGGTTTTTGCATTGATACGTGCCACGCGCACGCGGCGGGGTATGACTGCTCAAGCCGGGAGAAGGCCGAGGGCGTGATCAAGCAGTTGGGGGTGGTGCTGGGGTTTGAGAATATCCGGTGCTTGCACTTGAACGACAGCATCGGCGCGATGGGCAGCCGGAAGGACCGGCACGAGCACATCGGCGAGGGGACGATCGGGCTGGGTGGTTTCGCGGCGTTCGTCAACGAGCCGGCGTTTGCGGGCTTGCCGAAGATGCTGGAGACGGAGAAGGGTGAGACGGCCGGGGGTGAGTCGTTTGACGCGATGAATGTGGACCGGCTGCGGTCGATGATCGGCACGCGGGCGCTGCCGGCGCTTACGCCGATTGTCTCGGGCGCGCCCGAGGCCAAGCCAGCGGCCAAGGTGGCTAAGCCAGCCAAAGCGGACAAGAAACCCACGGGCAAGCCCGCTCGGCGTAAGCCCGCGATGGACTCCAAGCCCAAGGGTGGCTAGATTCCTCTTCCATGCCCCTTGCGCTTTCTATCAGTGCCCTGCACAGCAAACTGATGCCCCCCAAGGGTGGGCGGGCGATGCTGCTGACGGACGTGCCGAGGTATGTGCGTGATGAGATGGGGCTGGCTGGGCTTTTGCTGACGACGGACGTGCTGGCCGGGGCCGACCGAGCCAGGCTGATGCAGATACTCGAATGCGCCGACAAGGCCTCGTGCCCGGTGCTTGGTCTGTCGGAGGTCAAGCCGATGGACCTGGCCAGCGAGGACGATCGCGTCGGCGATGCGGCCATCGAGCGTTGCATGCGCGTGGCGCAGGCGGCGCACTGGATGGGTTGCAGCGCGTTCTCGATCCCGATCCAAGCGCCGGACACCGACGAGGCCCTCGACATCATCGCCGATCGGCTCAAGCTCGTCGCTAGGCGGAGTGAGAAGCTCGACTTGAACCTTGCGATCGCCCCGGGTAGGGGGTTGACGACCAAGGCCGAGCGCGTCGGCGAGCTGCTCAAGCGGATCGGAGGGTTCCGGATCGGCACGCTGCCGGACTTTGCAACGGCCGCGTTGGATGCTGACCCGATCGCCTATCTGCGCAGGCTGGTGCCCTATGCCAGCATCGTGTTGGCAACGGGTACGAAGTTTGAGTCGCCGGTGCAGATGGGCAAGGGGGGAACCAAGGGTGCGGGCAAGGGTGTTGGCAAGGGCAAACAGCCCGAGCCTGACGCAGCCGTGCTCACGCCGGGCCAGCGTGCGGCGGGCCTTGTGCACACACCCTATGACATCGGGCAGATGGTCGCGGTCTTGATCGCCGTGGGGTTTGAGGGCCCGATAGCTATCGACTATCGCGGCGAGGGCGACCCTGTAGCGCCGATCCTGCACATCAAGGGCATCTTGGACCGGTTCCTGAGCACGGGCGTTGATGAGGACATCCTCGAAGGGCTTGACGACCTGCCCGAGCTGCCGGCCGACGATGATGAAAAGGTCTGACCAATGCCCGCACTCTCTGTGGGCATAGCCTTGTGTGCTGGGGTGTTGTGAAGCTGGGTTGACGGCTTGTTGAAGTGGAGCAACCAGTGAGCGGGGCGATCGTGACCAGTGGGGATGTGATCCAAGCCGAGCGTGCCGGGGCGGGGCTGCCTGATTGCTTTGTGGTAACGATCGACGGGCAGGCCGCGACGGGCAAGTCGTCGGTGGGCCTCCGGCTGGCGCAGCGGTTGGGCGCGGCGTTCTTGGATACCGGCGCGATGTACCGCGACGCGACGGCGCTGGCCATCGAGCACCACGCTGCGCCCCAGGACGCCGAGGGGATCGTTCGGCTTGTTGCGCAGACGCGCGCGGGGATGGACTGGGTCGCCTCGCCGGGGAACAACTATCGGGGCCTTGATGGCGCGATGAACGCCCGGCTGCGGACGCCCGGGGTGGACGCGGCGGTGTCGATCGTGGCCCGGCATGAGGGCCTTCGGCTGTTGTTGATCGACTGGCAGCGCGGTGCGGCACGGGCGCACAAGAGGCTGGTAACGGAGGGGCGCGACCAAGGAAGCCGGGTCTTTAGGGAGACGGCCTTGGCGAAGTTCTTTCTGATGGCCGAGCCTGGCGAACGTGCCCGCCGGCGTGTGGAGCAGTTGCGTGCAGCGGGGGTGGCGGCCGACGCGGGGGCGATCGAGGCGAATCTTCGGCTGCGCGACGCGATCGATGCGAGCCACGCGATGAAGATCGCCGAGGGGATGGCCGTGATTGATACGACGCATCTGAGCGAGGACGCGGTGGTCGAGCGTCTGGCGGGGCTTGTGCTGGCGCAGGCGGATCGGGCGGGGGGGTAAAGGCTCTTTGAAATGGTGGAGCAGGCGTCCCGCCTGCGCGGAACACCCGGGCCTTTCCGCGCAGGCCAGAGGCCAGCGCCACCAGAGCGGCGGGCTTATCCGCGCAGGCCAGAGGCCTGCTCCACCAGAGCCGGGCCTGCTCCACCAGAGCCGGGCCTGCACCACCAGAGCCGGGCCTGCGCCACCAGAGCCAGACCTCAAACGATCTCTTAGAGCGTCTGTCCGCACGGGCGCATAGGCTCGCGGGTATGCACGCGCACTTGATCCAGTTGGACATCGCCTGGGAGGACCGCCCGGCCAACCGCCGGCGGGCGCGGGCGATGATCGACCGCCTGGTGCAGAAGGGTGTGCTGCACGCGGGGGATTTGGTGGTGCTGCCGGAGATGTTTGACACGGGCTTTTCGTTTGACCTTGCCAAGACGGCCGACACGGACCAGGGGACGTTTAGGTTCTTGATCGAGGAGGCGCAGCGGCGGAAGGTAACGCTGGTGGGCAGCCGGACTGTGCTGGGGCCGGAGGGGAAGGGTCGCAACCGTTGCACGGTGGTTGCGCCGGATGGGTCGATCATCTGCGAGTATGACAAGGTGCACCCGTTCTCGATCGGGCGCGAGGGTGAGCACTTTTTGGGCGGCTCGCGGGTTGGGTTCTTTGATTGGGTGGGTGCGAGGGGCGGTGGGCAGGAGAGTGTGCGTGTTTGCCCGACGATCTGCTATGACCTGCGCTTCCCGGAGTTGTTCCGCGCGGGGCTGCTGGGTGGGGCAGAGGTCTTTACGGTGATTGCCAACTGGCCACAGAGCAGGGTGGGGCATCGGCGGGCGCTGAGTGTTGCGCGTGCGATTGAGAACCAGGCGTTTGTGCTGTGCGTCAACCGTGCCGGGAGCGACCCGAACCTGAAGTATCAGGGGGAGAGTTTCGTCGTCGGGCCCAAGGGGGACATCCTCGGCGAGCTGGGGCACGAGGAGGGGGTTTTGACCGTCGAACTGGACATCGGCGCACTGCGGCAGTGGCGTGCGGACTTCCCGGCGTGGAAGGACATCAAGTTGCTTGGGTGAGTGGGCGGGGTGGCAACTCCACGAAAGTGCGACCAAAACCGGATTTGGCTCAGGAGGCGTTCGGCAGGGTCGGGTGGACCTATGGAGCCTCCCGAGCGCGGACGCGGCAGAAGGGCATCCAGGCGTCGCCGTGGGGGTGGGTGTGGTGGTGGGTTTGTGTGGCGTGCTCCGAGGCGCAATCCTCACTCTCTCATATGGATCACCGCTGAATGTCGTGCGTCCGAAGTCTTCAACCCCACCCCTGCCCCTCCCCTCGGGGGAGGGGTTCCGTGCGAGAAACATCGGCGATCCTGGATAGGACTTGCCGGGCGGTTTGCTGCAGCATCGCAGGCTCGCTTGCGTCGCTGGCGATCTGTTTGATGCGGTCAAAGATCGCTTGGTCGCGCGGCAGTGTGAGCGTGTTGCCCGCGGCGATGAGGGCGTTGCGTTTGAGCATGTCGAGCGTTGCGCGTTTGATGGCTGAATTGCCGAGGGTCTTGGCGCGGTCGGCGTTGGTCCAGTTGAGCAGGTCGAGTATTGGCAGCGATGCCGTGCGCGGGGCGTAGGCGAGGTGGATGGGTGTGGGGGGTTGTTCTGGGCGTGGGGAGTTGTGTGGGCAGACTTCCTGGCAGATATCACAGCCGAAGAGCCAGTCGCCCATGGCGGGGTGGAGTGCGGGGTCGATGGTGGTTTGGTGCTCGATGGTGAGGTAGCTGATGCACTTTCTTGCGTCGACGGTGTGGGGAGTGATGGCGCTGGTGGGGCAGGCGTCGATGCAGCGTGTGCAGGTGCCGCAGGCGTCGGGAGTGGGGGATTGGTCTGGTGGTTCGGGCAGGTCGACGGTGGTGAGGATGCCGCCGAGGAGGAAGTAGGAGCCGATGCGTGGGTGGATCAGGAGTGTGTGCTTGCCCGTCCAGCCGAGGGCTGCGCGTTGGGCGTGCTGGCGTTCCATGACCGGGGCGGTGTCGGTGAAGGTGCGGAAGTGGTGGGTGGGCAGGGCGGCGCGGAGGGCATCGGCCAGGGTGTGCAGCCTGCGTTTGAGGGTGTCGTGGTAGTCTCGGCCTTGGGCGTAGCGGGCGATGCGTGCGGATGGGGTGGTTGTTGGTTGGGTGGGTTCCTGGCCGCGCTGGGCGTAGGCGTCTGCGACCATGATGATCGAGCGTGTGCCGGGCAGTTCGCGGGCGGGGTCTAGGCGTGCTTCGAGGTGCTCGGCGAGGTAGTGCATCTGCCCGTGCTTGCCCTGGGCCAGCCACGCGTGCAGGTGCGCCTGGTGCTCGGCGGGGCGGGCCTGGCAGACGCCCGCGAGCGCGAAGCCAAGATCAGCGGTGCAGGCGCGGATGACCCAGCGCGACAGCTCAAGGCCCATGGTGCCCGGAGGTGGTGCGGGGAGCGGGAGCGGGTTTGGCGCACGCGGCGGCATCGGTGGCACCCCCTAACACCTAACACCTAACACCTAACACCTAACACCTAACACCTAGTACACGCTCGCCGGGATCGGCTGACGCGCGACGGCTGGGGCGGCCCGTGCCGTCCACTGGTAGATGGTCCGTGCGGCGTGTTCGAGGGCGAACTCCGGCTCGCCGATTTCAGGCAGCCAGGCGCGGTCCCACTCGTAGACGCACCAGACGTCCGGCTCGCCGGGGTTTGTTGCTGCGTCGCGGGCGAGTTGGGCGATGAGGGGTTGGACGGGGATCGTGCCGGTGCCCAGGGGGACGGGGCTCCCGTCGCGCAGGTCTTTGACGCGGAGCATGCCGAGCTCTTGCTGGGCAGCGAGTTTGGCTGCACCCTCGGCGGGGTTCTCACCTGCAAGCGATGCGGCGGCGGCGTTGTAGCAGACTTGCAGCAGCGGGCTGTTGATGGCGGCGACGATTTCGAGGGCGTCGGCGGCGGTGCGGAAGCTGCCGCCGTTTTCGAGCACGACGACGACACCGGTTTTGTTGGCGTGGTCAACGACCTTGCCGAGGCGTTCGACGATGCGTGCGACGCAGGCCTTGTGCGGGTCCATAGGGGACTGGTAGAAGGCGAAGACGCGGATGAAGTGCGCGTCGATCGCGGCGGCGAGGTCGATGGCGCGCTTGGCCTTGCGGACTTGCACTTCCTCGTCGGTAAAGAGGTGGCCGATGACCGGGGGGAAGACCATCTTGTCAAAGGAGGCGTCGGTGGCGACGGAGCAGACCGAGACGCCGGCGTCGGCAAAGAGGCGGCGGACCTTGGCCGGGTCTGTCAGGGCGGGGTCGTTGGCAAAGAAACGGGAGGAGGCATCAAAGGTGCGCAGTTCGACGCCGAGATACCCCATGCGCCCGGCGGCGTTGGCGACGCGGTCGAGTGTCCACTCCGGGCAGGCAACGGTGCTGAAGGCGGGCTTGAGCATAGATGGCAGATGATAGATGGGCAGGTGCGCCCCGGTTGCCCGGTTGTGCGTAGTTGCGTGCTAGGCCTGCTGCCAGGCGTTGATCGCTGTGGCGGCGGCGGTTGCTTGGTCGGCGAGCGTGCGCAGGTCGAGCACGATGCAGCGCACCGGGGTGCTGATGCTGAGGGTGGCGCGGAAGGCTGGCAGGTCTAGGCGACCGGTGCCGACGGGGACGCGGCCGAGGCCGGTGGCGTCGGTAAGGCGGGCGGCGACGCAGCACTGGCCGAGTTTGGCGATTGTTGCGATGGGGTCGCGCCCGGCGAGGAGCTCGGCGGCAGGATCGACGCCGACGCCCAGGCCGGGCGTTGGGGTGTTGGGTGTGTCAACCCTGCTGTGGGCGGCGGGGCCGAAGTCGGCGAGTTGGACGCCTTGTGTCGCCGCGCTGGTGCAGAGGGCATCGAGCAGCCCCGGTGGGGTGCCGAGTGCGGGAAACTCGATGCAGACGGTCGGGGGGAGTGTGTGGGCCTGGTTTGGGCAGAGTTTGGCCAGGTCGGCCGCGAGTGTGATCGCCGCGGTGATCGCCCCGGCGGCGCGGTCGGCTCGTGCGTTGTCGGCCAGGTGGGCGGGGGGGATCCACAGGTCAAGGCCGGAGAAGGTGAGGCCCTCTCGGCGGAGGTGGGCGGCGACGTCGCGCCTGGCCGAGCGGTCGAGCTCGCGTGGGCGCAGGCCGGGGTGCGTGGCGTCCAGGTGCAGGGCTTGGCAGCGGGTGGTGAGGGCAAAGGTGATGGCTTGGCGCAGGAACTCAGCGGGCGTGCCGGGGGGAGTTTGCAGGCCGGAGAGGGAGAGGGCAACGTCGATCCTGGCATGGCTTGGGTGCATCAGTGCGGCCCCGTCCAGGTCTGGATCGCTTGCAGGACTGCGGCGGTGTCGCTGAGGTCTTCGACTGCCAGGTCGGGTGAATAGGGTGTGAGTTGGTCGATCTCGTACGGCCCGGTGGCAACGGCGATGCACCGGCAGCCGTGGACTTTGGCGCAGCGGATGTCGTGCGGCGTGTCGCCGATGACGATCGCGTGGCGTGCCTGGGCGTGGTTGCCAGCGTGCTTGCGCCACTTTGCTAGCCCGACGCCGGGCAGGTCGTCGCGGGTTGGGGGTGTGGAGGTTGAGGCATCGGCCCAGACGGCGATGGGGAAGCGGGAGGGGTCTATGCCGCAGGCGTGGAGTTTGAGTGTGCCGGTGTCGGCGTAGTTGCCCGTCAAGAGCGCGGGGGTGATGTGCGGGTGGGTTTGCAGCGCGTTGAGCAGGTTGAGCACGCCGGGCAGGGCGATCGCCTCGGTGCTGGGGTCCTTGAGTATCGCGGCAAGGTGCGCGCGGTAGCGGGCGTGGAAGGAGGCGATCTCGGCGGTGGTGGCGTCCAGGCCGCCCAGGGTGAGGATGTCGGCGATGATGAGCGGGTCGAGCTTGCCGGCGAACTCGACCTGGTCGATATCGACGACGGGGCCGAAGAGGTCATTGGCGGCCAGGCGCATCGCGCGGATGCCCGATCGGCTGGTGCTGATGAGCGTGGCGTCAACGTCAAAGAGGATCAGGGCTGGGTTGGGCATCGGTCCTCGGGCAGTTGCCGGGCAGTATATGTTGACTGGTTTAGTAGGTGATGATGAAGGCTTGCTCGCCGGGGACTTCGTCGATGGTCTGGCGCTCGGCGGCGGTGATCTTCCCGGCCATGCGTTCGGCCAGCTCGGCCAGGAAGGCCTCGACTGCCTCAGGCGTGCCCTGGGCCTGGAGCCAGACGGTGCCGGCGTGGTCGTTGCGGACCCACCCGGTGACGGGGTGGCTGCGGGCGATGTGGTGCGAGGCGGCGCGGAAGCCGACGTTCTGGACGCGCCCGGAATAGATGATCTGTAGCCGCAAGGGGGAAGGTAGGCGGCGACAGGATCGACCGGGCTTGTGCGGGGGGCTATGTTGGGTGCGTGTCCAACTATCCACTCCCATCGGCCCTGGCGGCGCAGACGCGGTTTATGACACTTGGCCGGGCCAAGGTGCCTGCGATGCTCTCGCACCCGGACTGGCGTACGCCCAGGCCGACGGTGCTGTGGATGCACGGCAGGACGGTGAGCAAGGAGATCGACAACGGGCGGTTTTTGCGGTTTGTCCGCGCGGGGATCGCGTCGGTCTCCCTGGACCTGCCCGGGCATGGGGAGCGGTTGGATGCGGCTATGCAGCACCCTAGCAGGACGCTGGATGTCATCGAGCAGATGCTCGGGGAGGTTGACCAGGTCGTCGCTGCGATTGGGCTGGGGGAACTCGCCGGGTTGTTTGATGGCGGGAACCTGGCGATCGGCGGGATGAGCGCGGGGGGGATGGTGGCCCTGCGCAGGTTGTGCGATGCGCATCCCTTCAAGTGCGCGGCGGTGGAGGGGACGGCGGGGAACCTCAAGATGTTGTACCTAGATACCGATGCGCCCGCGGAGCGGGTTGGGCTGCGACACCCCGCCGAGCGCGTTGCGAGGCTGAGTGCGATCGAGCACCGAGCGAGTTGGCGGCCGATACCGATCTTGGCGCTGCACAGCGAGAGCGACCGTGTGGTGCCGGTGGGGTGCATCCGGACGTTTGTCGATGCGTTGCGCGAGCACTACGTGGCGGTGGGTGCCGATGCGGGGCTTGTGGAACTGACGACCTGGCCTCAGACGGGCGCGCCCGAGGAGCACAACGGGTTTGGGAAGGTGGGTGCCGAGGCCAAGACACGGCAGGTGGAGTTTTTGACGAAGGCGTTTGGGATCGAGAACGTTGGGTGATTTTTGGGTGGCCTTCGGCGTGGGGCTGGTAGTTCTGCTATCTTCCCGGCATGGTCAAGGGGCGTGTTATCTCGCCGGTCTTTGCGCTCTGCCTGCTGCTGGGGCTGAACCTGCTCAACTATGCCGACCGATCGGTGCTCTCGGCCCTCGAAGTGAAGATCGAGGGGGACATACTGGCACCGGGCGATCCGTACGCCAAGACCAAGATGGGCGCGTTGATGTTCGCGTTCCTGGTTTCATACATGCTGCTGGCGCCGGTCTTTGGTATTTTGGCCGACCGGTGGCGGCGGTGGTGGATCGTGGGTCTGGGTGTCATCGGCGGCGGGCTGGCAAGCTTTGGCACGGGGCTAGCGCCGGCCTTTGGGGTGATGTTTTTGATGCGGGCCTTGGTGGGGGTATCCGAGGCCGCGTACGGCCCGGCTGCGCCGACGCTGATCTCGGACATGTTCGCACTGGATCGGCGCGGGCGTGCGCTGTCGTGGTTTTATCTGGCCATCCCCGTCGGCAGCGCGCTTGGGTATGTCTATGGGGGCCTCGTCGGCGGGATGCTCGGGTGGAGGTGGGCGTTTTATCTGCTGCTGGTGCCGGCGGTGGTGATGGGCGTGATCTGCTTTTTCCTCACCGAGCCGAAGCGCGGGCAGAGCGAGGGTGTTGAGGTCAAGCCGCTGGGCAGGGCCATCAGGTTCGCCGACGTGTGGGCGCTGCTGCGGATCAAGAGCCTCTTTTGGAACTTTGCCGGGGGGACGGCCATGACGTTCGCGATCGGTGGGATCGCCTTCTTCATGCCCAGGTTTATCTGTTCGAGGTTGTCGCCGACGGGGGTGATCGACAACGCCCTGCTCAGCCGTGTGAACGTTATCTTTGGGGGCGTCGTCGTCGTAACGGGTCTGGTCGCAACGCTGGCCGGGGGGATGCTGGCTGACAAACTCCGCACGCGGTTCCCCGGTGCGTACCTCTCGATGTCGGGCACGGCGATGCTGCTGGGCTTCCCGATGTTCCTGGGGGTTTTGTTCGCCCCCTTCCCGATGGCGTGGGTGTTTGTGGGCCTGACGGTCTTCTTCGTCTTCCTGAACACCGGCCCGAGCAACGCAGCGGTGGCGAACGTAACGCACCCGGCGATCCGCTCAACCGCCTTTGCGGTAAACATCTTTGTCATCCACCTCCTGGGCGATGCGATCAGCCCGTTCCTCATCGGGTTCGTCGCCGACATACGCGGGAAACTCGGCGACACCCCGGCCGTGGCTTTGCAGTGGGGTTTCGGGCTTGTCGGCCTGGCGATGCTGCTGGCCGGCGTCTTCTGGCTCATCGGCTCGCGCACGCTCGCGGCGGACACGGCGAACGCTTCCAAGAGCCTGGTATAGGCGTCGGGCTGTGCGCACAACCCACACTTTGATGGTTGTCTAACATCCGGGCTTGTCGCCGGCGACCGTCAAACCCTGGGTTGTAGCCGCGCACCTCGGTGCGCTGGTGCTGACGATCTCGACGGCTTCGTCGGTCTCGTTCCAACTGCCGATCATTGCGCGCAAGGCCTTCGGGGCCAACGACTGGCAGACGCTGCTGATCACCTCCGCGCCGGCGGTGCTGCTGATCCTGTCGATTTTCTGGGGCGACCTGCTCGGGCGGATGAGCCTTGGGCGCTACCTGCTGACGTACTGGCTGTGCGCGCTGGTGCCGCTGGCGGGGATTGCGCTGGCCGGGTCGTTCTGGCTCTTTGCGGTGTGCTTCCTCGTTGCCGCCGCGGGCGGGGCGGCGTGGCCGGCGGTGCAGGGGGAGATTATGAAGAACCTCTACCCCGACCGCATGCGGGGGCGCATCTATGGGTTGATCGTAACGTTCACCACACTCGCTGCCGCTGGCGGGTCGCTGCTGCTGGGCCACTGGCTCAAGGCCGACGCGGACGCCTTCCGCACCTTTCTGCCCATCGCGACGGTCGTGCAGGGGGTGGGGCTAACGTGCATGGTGCTGATTCTTCGGCTGACGGGCGTGCACGCCGCACGCGGGCACGATGCCAGCAAGGACACGCGGTCAATCGTCCGCCGGGTTGTTGAGCCGTTGACGCACACGCGGCAGGTGCTGCGCGAGGATGTCGTCTTTGCACGCTATCAGGGCGCGTTTATGACCTATGGCGCGGCGTGGATGATCTGCGAGGCGCTCAAGCCCGTGCTCATGACCGATCGCCTGCACCTGGATTATGCCCAGATCGGCACCAATGCGTTCATGGCATTTCAACTGGCCGTGGTTGCGTGCACGTTCATCGCAGGGATGCTCATGGACAGGCTCGGGCCCACTCGGCTGTGCGTGCTGGCCTTTGGCCTGTATCCGCTCTATCCCATCATGCTGATGTTGGCGCAGAACAGCCAGCACCTGATGCTCGCGAGCGTTATCTACGGCGTGTGCAGCGCGGGTGTCAACGCTGGGTGGCTGCTCGGGCCAGTGGCACTCGCCCCCACCCCGGCCAAGGTGCCTCAGTATGTCGCGATCCACGCCTCGATGGTCGGGCTGCGCGGGACGGTCTTTCAGTTCGCGGGCATGGCGATCTACAAAGTCTCCGGGTCGTTTGCGGTCAGTTTTTCACTGGCCGCGATCGGCTTTGCGTGGGCGAGCTGGCAGATGTGGCAGCTGCACAAACTGATGGTGGCGCGCAACCGCGCGGGGATAGGCATCGGGATCGGCAAGCTCTGATCGGCCCGCGGAGAGCATTAGCCATCAAACCAGTTGCTTGAGACGGATGCATCGACCTTGATCGGCACGCTCAGGGTCATCGCCTGCTCCATGCGTTGGGTTACCAGCGTGCGTGTGGCCTCGGCGGTGGCGGTGGGCGTCTCGAAGACCAGTTCGTCGTGGATCTGCAAGAGCATTTTGGTGCCGGGCAGTTCGGGGGTGGGGCCGGTGAGGCGTTGGTGCAGGTCGATCATGGCGAGTTTGATAAGGTCGGCGGCGGAGCCTTGGACCACGGTGTTGATCGCCGTGCGCTCGGCAAAGGCCCGGCGAGCGGGGTTGGTGCTGTCGATATCGGGGATAGACCGCCGGCGTTTGAGCATCGTCTGCACGTAGCCGAGTTGTTGTGCCTGGTCGACGCACTCTTGCAGGAAGGTGGTGATACCTGCGAAGCGTTTTTTGTACCCGGTGATGATCTCATCGGCCTCGTGCGTGGAGCAGCCGAGGCGGCGGGCGAGGCCGTAGGGCGTTACGCCGTAGACGATGCCGAAGTTGACCATCTTCGCGCCGCTGCGCTGCTCCCTGGTTACCTGCTCGAGTGGGACGCGGTGAATCTGTGCGGCGACCGCGGCGTGGATGTCCTGCCCCTGGTGGAAGGCCTCGATGAGTGCAGGGTCGCGCGACAGGTGCGCCAAGAGGCGCAGCTCGATCTGCGAATAGTCCGCGCTGACGAGCTGGTGCCCCGGCGCGGCAACAAACGCCCGCCTGATCTCACGCCCCACCTCGGTGCGGATCGGGATGTTCTGAAGGTTCGGGTCGCTGGAGGACAGTCGCCCAGTTGCCGCGACGGTCTGGTTGAAGCTTGCGTGTACGCGACCGGTGGCGGGGTTGATGGCATCCTTGAGCGCAAGCAAATAGGTGTTGACGAGCTTGGAGAGTTGACGGTATTCGAGGATGAGCGTGGGGATGGGGGTTGTTACGGCCTGGTCCTGGGCGAGTTTTTCGAGCACCTCGATGTCGGTGCTGTAGCCGGTCTGGGTTTTTTTAACGGGTTTGAGGCCCAGCCCCGGCTCGGGCGCGTCGGGCTTGTTGAAGAGCGCCTCGCTGAGCTGCTTGGGGCTGTCGGGGTTGAACGTGCGGCCGATGGTGGCCAGTGCGGCGTCCTCGACCTGCGCCCTGAGCGTGTCGATCTGCTTGGCCAGGCGTGTGCGCTGGCGGTCCAGCTCGGCGGGGTCGACCGTGATGCCGTTGAGCTCTAGCTGCGCGAGCACCTCGACAAGGGGCATCTCAACGTTGCGCATCAGGGCGGTCAGGCCGAGTGCTTCGAGTTGCGGGGTCATCGCATGGTGCAGGCGCAGAGCAACGTCCGCGTCCTCTGTGGCGTAGTGCGTGGCGCGGTCGAGGGGCACCGTGTCGAAGGTGCGTTGCTGCGGGCCGCTGCCGATGAGTTCGGTGATCGAGGTGTTGGTGTGCCCGAGCAGGGCCAGGGCCAGCGCGTCCAGCGAGTGGCTTGAGCGTGTCGCGTCGATGAGGTAGCTGGCGATCATGCTGTCGCTGCACGTTGCGCTGGGGGCAAAGCCGCGGACGTGGACGCCGGCTTGGCGCAGGATCATGGCGTCGAACTTGAGGTTGTGCCCGCACTTGGGCCTGGCCGGGTCTTGCAGGATGGGGGAAAGGGCGTCGAGCACGTGCCGTTCTGTCAGGTGCGTGGCTGGCAGTGGTGATCGGACGGGCACATACCAGCCGGTGTGCGCAGCGGTAGAAAAACTGATCCCGCACAGGCGGCTGGAGATGGGGCTTAGGCCCGTGGTCTCTGTGTCGAAGGCGAAGATCGGTGCTGCGTGCAACTCGGCCAGGAGTTCTTGCAGGTCGGCGGCGGTGCGGACGCAGCGGTAGCCCTCGTGCAGCACCGCCAGTGATGGTTCAACACTTCCCCCCGCCCCGTCGGCCGGGGCAAATAGCCCCCCGGCAAAGAGCGACTCTCCGGCCGGGTCGCTCTTGCTCTTGCGCACCGGCCGGGGCGTGGCCTCGGCGGTTGCCGGGGTCGTGCCCTCGCGGGGCAAGCCGGCCAACTCGCGCACCTCGTCCTGATAGCGGTTGAAGCCGAGTTCTTTGAGGATCGGGATCAGTGCGGGGAGGTTGATGTTCCCCGTTGCGCTTGCGGGCAGGTCCAGCGCGATCGGCACGTCGTGCCGGAGGGCCACGAGCTGTCGGCTGAGGCTCAACAGGGCCGAGGCGGCGCGGATGTTTTCGCCACGCTTGCCCTTGATCGACCCAGCCGCGGCAAGCAGGCCATCGAGCGACCCGTGCTCGGCGATGAGGGCCGCGGCGGTTTTCTCGCCGATCCCTTCGACGCCCGGCACGTTGTCGGCCGTGTCGCCCATCAGCGCGAGCATGTCGATGACCTGCGCGGGGGCAAGGCCCGTCTCATCCCTGAGTGTCCCGGCATCGATGACCGCGTCGGCGTGCACGTCGTACATCTCAACACCGCCTGGCACCAGCAACTGTTTGAGGTCCTTGTCCTTGCTGACGATGCGGATGCGCAGGCCGGGGTGTGCCGTGCGCAACTCGGTAACGATCGTTGCGATCACGTCGTCGGCCTCGAAACCCTCTGCGCCCAGCACCGGCACGCCGAGCGCATCGAGCGTGCGCAGGCACCGCTGGACCTGCGGAAAAAGGTCCGGCGGCGCGGGTGGTCGGTGGGCCTTGTAGTCGGGGTAGAGCGTCGAGCGGAATGTCTGCTTGTCCCCGCTGACGTCGATCGCCACGGCGATGTAGTCCGGCCGGCCGCCCATCTTCCCCTGCCCGCGCAGCAGCTTGAGCATCATGCCGACAAAGCCGAAGGTGAGGTTGGTCGGCTCCTTGGTAACCGGCGAGGTCATCGGTGTGCGTATGGCGTGGTACGCGCGGAAGAACTGTGCGTAGCCGTCGATGAGGTAGAGGGTTTGCAAGGAGCGTTACTCCGGAGAAGCTTTACTCCAGAGGCCCAGAGGGCCCGGAGAAAAACTTGGGGTGGTTAGACGCAAACTCGGCGAGCTTGAAGCGTTTGATGCCCGTGGCGAGCACCTCGACGTTGAAGTTGATCAGCAGCCCGACGGGCAGGTGTGCAAGTTTCATGTATGTCAGCACCTGGGCCTCGTGCACACGGGCAACCGCATCCACAGACTTCAACTCGACGACAAGGCACCCTTCAACGAGCATGTCAAGTCGGTACCCTGCGTCAAGCCTCAGCCCGTCGTACACCACAGGGAGCGGCACCTCGGTCTGAATGTCTAGGCCTATTTTGCGGAGCTCGTGTGCCAGGCAGACCGAATAGGCCATCTCAAGCAACCCCGGCCCAAGCACCCGGTGCACGGCGATCGCCGCGCCAACGGCGCGGTGCGTCAGCGCGTTGAACCCGGCCGAAAGCTCCTGGTGCCTTTGTTGCATAACTACTTCTTCTCCAGGTTCTTCTCCGGGCTCTCTGGGCCTCTGGAGTAAAGCTCTCTCAACCGCTCCAGGTACGCCGCAGATGGGGACACCTTCCGCCGCCCCATCACCACCCGCGCGATCTCCACAAACTTCTCTAGCCGAAACGTCTTGCTCCCCGGCGGGTGCTCGTCTGTGCACCAGGCGAAGTGGGGGATGTTCCCACCCGCCGCGGCCGACGTGGCCACCATCGCGCCCGTGTGCAGCGTTGCGCCGGTGTTGATACGCGTGCAGATCGCCGTCTTGACGTGGTCGCCGATGATGCAGCCCATGAAGACCTCGCCGGTCTTCTCCAGCGGCTCGCCCGGCGAGGCGCGCATCGCCACCTCGGCGTAGGTGTTCAGCAGGTTGCTGTTGGTCGTCCCCGCGCCGAGGTTGGCCCACTGGCCGACGTAACTATCCCCCAGGTGCCCGTCGTGGCTCTTGTTGGCGTACCCCTGGAAGATCGTCCCGCCGACCTCCCCGGCGACCTTGCACCACGGCCCGATGCTGCTGTTCGCCTTGATGAGCGCCCGATCTAGCACCGTCGCGTGCGGGCCGACATACACCGGCCCGATCAGCACAGCGCCAGGCCGCACCGTTGCGTGCTCGTCGATGACCACCGGCCCGTTTTCCGCGTCGATGACCACACCCGGATATACCCGCGCACCTAGGTCGTCGCGGATGAGCACCGGCGCATCGCCGACGATCGTTACGCCCTTGATCGTGTCGTTCTCACCACCGGCGGCCAGCTCCAGCAGGTCCACCGTCAAGGCCTGGTCGCGGAAGGTCCGCACATGCCACGGCCGGCTGATCAGCGCACGCCGGGGCAGCTCGATCACCGAACGCACGCACGCGCTGTACGTGCGGAAAAACTCGGCATAGTCCCCCGAGGCCCCAAACCGCGCGGCAATCACATGCCCGGTCAACTTCTCAACCAACCCCTGCCCGGGTTCGAGCGCCTTGACCTCCTCGGGTGGTAGCGGGCAACGCCCGTTGATCAGCAGCGCGCCCGGTGGCAACGCCGGCAGGTTGCTCGGCCCGCGGGCCAACTGGTGCCCATAGAGGTGATACTCATTCGTTACTGCCGCGAGGGACGCGGGGGTGATGAACCCGAGGATGTTCAAGTCGAGCATCCGGCGTAGCCGCCACGCGGTCGTCCACGCCCCGGTGCGGATGTCAAAGGCCGCACGCAGGTCCGTCAGCGAGCCGAGCTTGCCCAGGCCGTCGTCGAAGATGATCGCATCGCGCATCCGGCAGGGTACACGGGCGGGCACTGGCCGGGGGGCAAGGCCGCTCGGCTTGGCTTGGTTATGTTTGCACCATGGACCGTGTTGTTCGGCTGTTTGTCGCCCTTGTTCCACCTGCCGATGTCGCCCAGGGGATGCTCCAGGCTGTGCAAGCCGGCCTTGATGGTGGTTCGCTCACGCTCCCCGCGCACCGCCTCATCCCGCCGACCGACCTGCACATGACCCTGGCCTTCATCGGCGACACGCGAGCCAAGGGCGTGCGCGACGTTATCGAATCGGTCGACCGTGCTTGTGCCGGGTTCGGGCCGTTCGTCCTGCGCCCCTCAGCCCTGGTAACGATCCCCACACCCCAAGACGGCGGCCCGCCGCGACTGCTGGCCGTGCTGACCGATGCCCCCAGCGCGCTGCTTGAAATCCAGCGCCGGCTCGCCCTTCGGCTGACAACGCCCAAGCGCAGCGGCCGCCGGGGGAGGTTCCTGCCGCATGTAACTGTCCTTCGCTATGCCCACGGCCAGTCTTCCGGCGACATCGACCTGCCGGCGCTGGTCCCCGACTGGCCCGTGCGCGAGGTTCTGCTCCTTCAGAGCACACTCAACGCTGCCGGCGCAAGGTACACGCCCTTGCACGCCGCACCATTGGCAACCTGATGCCCCCGGCATGGGCATCTACGATCAAGCGTGCCACTGGACCTCATACCCGACGCTGTCGCAAGGCTCCGCAGCGGGGGCCTGGTCGCCTTTCCGACCGAGACGGTCTACGGCCTCGGTGCCGACGCGCTGAACCCGCACGCCGTCGAGCGCATCTTTGCCGTCAAGGGTCGCCCGAGCAACAACCCGCTCATAGTCCATGTTACAGGCGTTGAGATGGCCCAGCGGCTGGTGCAAGCCTGGCCCGCTGACGCGGCAACGTTGGCCCAGGCCTTCTGGCCCGGCCCACTGACGCTGGTGCTGCCGCGGAGTGCGCGCGTCCCTGCCGTCGTGGCCGGGGGAGGGGCCAACGTCGGCATCCGTTGCCCAGACCACCCGGTGGCCATGGCCCTGCTCTTCGCCTTTGGCGGCCCGCTCGTCGGGCCGAGCGCCAACAAAAGCGGGGGGGTCTCACCGACGCGTGCCGAGCACGTCCGCGAGCAGTTCGCCGAGGACGTTGTGCTGACCCTCGACGGCGGCGCGTGCGCGACGGGCATCGAGAGCACCGTGCTGCTGCTGGCCGGGGGTCAGGCCGG
>JAJTGZ010000082.1 GCA_021299385.1 Phycisphaeraceae bacterium
AGCACGCCCCAGTGCGCGCCGTCGGCACTGACGCTGAAGGCATCGGTGTCTATGTCCGCCAGCACCTCCGTCCCCCCGCCCGGCTGCCCGCTGGGCACAAACGTGTTCACCAGCGCCACCTCGCTGGAACCGTTGGCCAAAAACCCCGCCTCCGTTGCCGAGAAGAAGATATTGTCAGTCAATCCGGCCCGGAACGCCACACCCGCGCTCGTCGGGTACGCCTGCGAGAAACTACCCGTGTACGAATACCCCGGCAACGCCGTCTGCGCGATGCTCGTCCCGTCGGCCACCAGCGAGATCGCACCGCCGACGGACTGGATCACAACCTCTGTGCTCCCAGTCGCCCCAGCCGGGCGGAAGGCCATCGCCCAGTCCCCGTTGTTGCGCACGCGCGGCGTGTCCAGACGCGAAAAGTTCACAAACCGCGTCCCGTCAATCGGCGTGACACCCTCCTGTGCAACCAGCGTCCCAACCAACCCCTGCCCGCTGATATACACCTGGTCGGCACTCGTCGGCGTCGCCGTTGTCGTCCCTACCACGCCCCAGCGACCATTTGTCGGCGCCCGAAACGGCTGCGCAAAGTTCGTGAATGTGATCCCGCTCAACCCAGGCACCTGCGACTTAGCCGACCCCGTTGGCACGTGCGAGTTAACGGCATAGACCAGTTCCGCAGGCCCGGCCATCGCCGACCCTGCCACCATCACCAACGCCGCGACCATCGAAAAGGTGCTCGTCCGCATTTTGAATCTCCCTGTAAAATAAAGGATACCCGCGTTCCACTGCCAACTAGTCGCGTCCCGATTTGCAAAGCTCGGACACAACGGCCCAAGTATGCTCGACAGAAACGTTGCAGGTTGGAAAATTTTGGAGTAAGGGTGCAAAAGCATCGCTTTTACTGACTCATTTCTGATTTATACGTTTTTTGTTTGGTTTCTTCTACCCACATCAAGGGCCAACCGACCGAAAGTCTCACACCCTTGCACAGATCTGACATACCAGATCAAAGACCAAACACAACGCAAAGAAACCCCCCATTTATACGCCCAACCCCCAAAATCCTGATCCTTTTGCGGCCACACGCCGAAATCCTCGGCACGCCAAGGCCTAGCCTTGCAGTCCGGCCCGGTTTTTGGTCGGGAAACGAAAGGTAGACGCACCACCCATGGCCAAACGGGCAGCACCACCATCCAAAGCCCATCCTAGCCGGGTTACCAAAGAAACCCCCGGCACACGCAAGCCCAAGGCCCCGCCTGCACCATTTGACGCCACCACCCCCACACAGACCGACACCCCTTCCCCCCACGCCGGCACATCTCTGGTCATCGTCGAGTCCCCGGCCAAGGCCAAGACGATCAACAAGTACCTCGGCCCGGGCTACAAGGTCATGGCCAGCATCGGGCACGTCCGCGACTTGCCGAGCAAAAACCCCAAGGGCCTCAAAAGCCCTGTCCCGGGCGTGGACCTCGAGCACGACTTTGCCACCACTTACACCATCCTTGAAAAGAAGGACAAGGTCATCGGCGAGCTCAAGCGTGCCGCCCGCACGGCACGGACCGTCTACTTCGCCACCGACCCCGACCGCGAGGGCGAAGCCATCGCCTGGCACCTCGCCGACGAGCTCGGCATCAAGCCCGCTGCCGCCAAGCGCGTTACCTTCAACGCCATCACCAAGGCCGAGGTCCAACGCGGCCTGACCGAAGCCCGCCCGATTGACATGGACCGCGTCAACGCGCAGCAGGCCCGCCGGGTCCTCGACCGCATCGTCGGCTACCAGGTCTCGCCGTTCCTGTGGAAGAAAGTCGCCCGCGGCCTCTCAGCCGGTCGCGTCCAGAGCGTTGCCACGCGGCTGATCGTCCAGCGCGAGCGTGCGATCCGCGCGTTCATCCCCGATGAGTACTACGACATCTCGGCCTCCTTCACCGCCGAGCTCGCCAAGGCCGCGGGCCTGGCCGAGGCACTGGGCAAGGAACTCGCCAAACGCGACGAGAAGGGGAACCCGCCCACTCAAAAGGACATCGCCGCGTGGATGAACCAGCACGCCGGGATCCGCGCCGAGTTGGTCGAGGTCGGCGGGAGCAAGTTCGAGCTCACTGTCGCGGGCAGCAGCGACTATCAGCCCGCCCAGTCCGAGGCCATCGCCAAGCGCGCCGCCGAGATTGCCGCCCTAGCCGGGATGAAGAGTATCCAACTCACCTCGCGTCCCGAAGAGCTCGGCAAAGGCCCCGCCCAGTTCACACGCACCATCCTCGGGCAGATCGACCCGGCCACCCCCTACCGCGTCGCCGGCATCGAGACCAAACGCACCACCACGCGCCCGCCCCCGCCGTTTATCACCAGCACCCTCCAGCAGGCTGGTGCCAACCGCCTGGGCTTTGGCGCCCAGCGCACGATGATCGCCGCGCAGCAACTCTACCAAGGCGTCGATATCCCCGGCGAGGGCCCCGTCGCCCTTATCACCTACATGCGCACCGACAGCACGCGTGTCTCCCCCGAGGCCATCTCCATGGCCCGCGAGTTCATACCCAACGCCTACGGCCCGCAGTACCTGCCCGAGAAACCCAACTTCTTCGGCAGCAGCAACAAAGACGCTCAAGACGCCCACGAGGCCATCCGCCCCACCAGCATGGCCTATCCACCAGGCCCCAAACTCCGCAGCGTCCTCAAGCCCGAACTCTTCCGCATCTATGAACTGATCTGGCAACGCTTCATCGCCAGCCAGATGACCAGCGCCCAGTGGGACAGCACCGCCATCAACATCACCGGCGGCACCGACCCGCGCACACCACTGACCTTCCGCGCCACAGGCCGCGTGCTCGTCTTTGACGGCTTCTACCGCGTTCTCGGCGTGCCCGGCGGCGGCGAGGAACAAATCCTCCCGCCCATCAAGGCCCAGCAGCCACTGGCACCCTTCCACCTCGACGCCAAGCAAAAGTTCACCAGCCCCCCGCCACGCTTCACCGAGGCGAGCCTCATCAAAACCCTCGAATCCGAGGGCATCGGCCGGCCGAGCACCTACGCCAGCATCATCGGCGTCATCCAAGAGCGCAAGTACGTCGAGCAGCTCGAACGCCGCTTCTACGCCACCGACATCGGCGAGGTCGTTACCGACATGCTCGTCGAGGCCTTCCCCGACCTGCTTGACCTTGGCTACACCCGCGACATGGAAGCACAGCTCGACAAGGTCGCCGACGACCACCTCGACTGGGTCGACATGCTCCACAAGTTCTACACACCTTTCAAGAAACGCCTCGGGCAGATCGACGCGGAGTTCAAGCACGCCAAGGCCGAGACCACGCCCGCACCCTTCACCTGCCCCAAGTGCGCCGGCCGCCGCGCCGCCGAGGGCAAGCCACCCGCTGGAACCGTCTACCGCCTGGGCAAGAACGGCAAGTTCCTCTCCTGCGCAACCTACCCCGACTGCGACTACGCCGCGCCGGTCGACCGCGAGGGCAAACCCAAACTCATCGAGACCTCCGGCGTCGCCTGCCACAAGTGCGGCCGGGCCCTCATCCTCCGCCAAGGAAAGTTCGGCGCGTTCCTCGGCTGCCCTGGCTACTCCGACAAGGCCAACCCCTGCGACGGCATCCTCAAGATCGACAAAAAAGGCCACGTCGTCGCCCCCACCGCGCCGCCCTTCTCACCCGACCCACCCATCCCCTGCCCCAAGTGCCAGTCCAACTGCTACCTCCGCCCAGGCAAATACGGCCCGTGGCTCGGGTGCTCAAAGTTCCCCAAGTGCCGGGGCCGTGGCGACTTCAAAAAACTATCCGAGCCAGTCCAGGCGACACTCCTAGCCGCACTTGAAAAACACCAGGCCGCACACCCAAGCATCATCATCAAAGGAACCGACGGCAAGCCGATGACCGGCCCCGACGGCAAACCACTCCCCACCGCACCCCGCGTCGACGGCAAGGAGGCCGACGGCCAAAGCAACGACAAACCAACACCCGTCCAAGTTCTCGAAGCCGGCATCGAAGCGTAATTACGCCTCCCCATACCGCACCCACTCCAAGCACAACCCCATCGCCGGCAGCGTCGGCCCCGCCGCAGAGCGTTCCTTGCCCGCCAGCACCCCCTGCACCTCCCCCGGCGTGCGTTGACCAATCCCCACCTGCAACAGCGTCCCGGCGATGATCCGCACCATGTTCCACAAAAACCCCGACCCGCTGATATCGATACGCACACGCACACCCGCCTCATAGCCCGCGTGCTCCCCCACATCGCGCACACTCAGGTCATAGATCCTCCGCACCGTCGTCAGCCGACCATGCCCCGCCGCGGCGAAGGCCGCATAGTCATGCTCACCAATTAGCACCTGCGCCGCTGCGTTCATCGCGGATATATCAAGCCCACCCTCGCGCCAGATGTGGTGTACGTACTGCCGGTCCCACAACGGCCTGTGCCGGCCGACGTGGAACGTGTACGAATACCCCTTGCCCACGCAATCGCCGATCGGATCAAACCCCGCACGCACGCGCTCAGCGCCCGTTACCAGCACGTCCCCAGGCAGCCGGCTGTTCAGCGCGGCCAGCAACCGATCGGCCCCGCGCTCGCCCGGCCAACCCATCCCGCGCCCATCCGGGCGCGAGGTGAACGCCGCAACCTGCCCACGCGCGTGTACGCCGCTGTCTGTCCGCGATGCGCCGATCAACTCAATCCCAGGCTCCCGGCACACCCCACGCACCGCCTGCTCCAGCACGCCCTGCACCGTCCGCAACGCCACACGCCCGGCACGCGTGCTCTCCATCATCGGCGTCCCCTCGCTGAACGCCCGCGCCGCCACGCCCTGATCGTCAACTGGCTGCAACGGCTCCTGCTTCTGCCAGCCGCAAAAATCCGTTCCGTCGTACGCGACGGTCAAGCGATACCGCACAGGCTCAAGCCCGCCGCCGCCAACAACCTCATCGCCCACATCAAGCACCACAAAGCCTAGTCGGCAACCTCCTGACAACCCCGGGCCTGCCCGCAAGGGCCATATGATCGACCGTGAAAACCGACGACCACGACGCCCCCCTGTCGGTCTTCCACCCCAAGGTGCAACTGACCAGCGCACTGCTGGCCGGGGTGCTGCTGCTGGCCGCCTTCATCTGGAAACTCGCCGCCCCCGCCGCCGAGACCACCCCGGGCGTGCACGCCTGGCACCCCGCGGTGATCTTGCAATACATCTCCCTGGCCCTTGGCCTCTTCTACGGCATCGAGGCGGCGATCAAGGCCACCAAGGTCAACTGGGTCGACATCGACCTGCTCATGGTCGTCGCCGCCGTGCTCGCCGCGTGGATCGGCGCACCGGCCGAGGGTGCGCTGCTGCTCTTCCTCTTCGTCCTCGCTGGCGCACTCGAAGAGCTTGCCATGGCCCGCACCAAGCGCGCCGTCGCGGCCCTGCACAAGCTCATGCCCACCAGTTCGCAGGTCCTGGACAACGGGCAGTGGGTCAGCCGCGTGCCCGAACTGCTCAAGATCGGCGACCGTGTCCGCATCCTCCCCGGTGAGCAGGTCCCGACCGACACCCGCCTGGCCCTAGGCACCACCAGCATCGACCAGTCCACCATCACAGGCGAGAGCCAGCCCCGCGACGTGCAGCCAGGCGACGAACTCTTCGCCGGCACACTCAACGTCGGCAACCCCATCGAGGCCATCGTTACCCGCCCCAGCAGCGAGAGCAGCCTCCAAAAAGTCCTCAAACTCGTAACCGAGGCCCAGGCCCAGCGCCAACCTATCCAGCAGACCATCGACCGCCTCAGCCAACCCTTCGCCATCGCCGTCTTTGCCATCTCGCTGTCGGTCTTCCTGATCTGGTACCTCGCGCGTGGCGAGGCGCCCAAAGACGCCGCTTATACCGCCATCGCCCTGCTCATCGTCATGAGCCCCTGCGCGCTGGTGATCTCCACCCCCACGGCCACGCTCGCGTCGATCAGCCGGGCCGCACGCGGCGGCGTGCTCTTTAAAGGTGGCCACGCCATCGAACGCCTCGCCCGCCTGCGCGCCATCGCCTTTGACAAAACCGGCACCCTCACGGTCGGCCGGCCCACACTCCGCGAGGTCAAGCCGATCGCATGGAGCGACCAGACCAAGCTCCTCGCCATCGCCGCCGCACTCGAGGCCACCAGCACACACCCCATCGCCCAAGCCATCGTCAAAGGCGCCGCTGATGCCAACGTGCAGCCCGCGCTGGTCGCTGACCTGCGTGCCGTAACCGGCCGTGGCGTCTCGGGCAGCGTCGAGGGCATCGAGGCCCGCCTGGGCAGCATGGCGCACGTCGGCGATCTCGTCCCGACCTGCCTGCGGGCCCACCTAGCGGAGGTCCTCGCCAGCGTTCAGCACCAGGGCAAAATCGCCGTCGTCTGCGTTTATGACCAGCAGGCCGCGGTCTTCATCCTCGCCGACGCCGCACGCCCCGGCGCCGACTGCCTCGTCCAGCGCCTGCACGCACAGGGCGTGGCCCCGGTCGTCATGCTCACCGGCGACAACGCCCTGACTGCCGCCAACATCGCCACGCAACTAGCCCTCGACGAGTTCCACGCCGAGCTGCTCCCGCAGGACAAAGTAGCCCACGTCGCCGGGATGAAAGAGGCCCTTGCCGCCGAGGCCCAGGCCAAGTCGCACAAGCCCGGCGCAGTCGGCGTCATCGGCGACGGGGTCAACGACGCGCCCGCGCTCGCCATGGCCGACGTCGCCATCGGCATCGGCTCGATCGGCTCTGACGCCGCGCTCGAAAATGCCGACATCGTCCTGCTCTCCGACGATCTCTCGGCCGTCCCCTGGGCCGTCGGCCTCGCACGCCGAACAAGGCGAACGATCAACATCAACCTCTCCTTCGCCCTCACCGCCATGGCCCTCATGGCCGTCGCCGTCATCGTCGGCAGCCTCCTGGGCAGGCCCATGCCCCTCTGGCTCGGCGTCATCGGGCACGAAGGTGGCACGCTCCTGGTCGTCGCACACTCCCTCCTCCTGCTCGCCTACCCAGCCGTCCCCATCTGCACCTGCGAACGCGATGAACAGCACACCACACCCATGACCATCGACGGCAACCAAACCCCGCGCATGCAACCCGCCTAAACCAACACCCACCATGCACACCGCACGCTGCACGCCGCTCCTGCTGACGCTCACGCTCTGCGCCCCCTCAGCCATCGCACAAACCACCGCCCAGCC
>JAJTGZ010000083.1 GCA_021299385.1 Phycisphaeraceae bacterium
GTGCTCGCGAACGGCTCAAAGAGCCTCCCGATGACCTCCGGCGACAGCCCCGGCCCCGTGTCCTGCACACGAATACTCAGCCACGGCTTCTCCTCACGCACCACCACACTCCCGCGAACATCAATCCTGCCCCCCGGCTGCGCGACCATCGCGTCCGCCGCGTTCCGCAGCAGGTTCACCAGCACCTGCAGCAACCTATCCGGGTCCGCCGGCACCACCGTCCCCGGCGTTATCTCGTTGCCCAACGCAAACCGCTTCGCCTCACGGTCGATCCTCACCAGCGTCCACGCCTCATCGACCACCGCGTGAACGTCCGTCGGGCGCACACTCGGCGGGCGGGCACGTGCAAAGTCCAAAAGGCTCTCACTGAGCCTCTCCAAACGCCCCACCACACGCACAAGCAACTCCGCCTCCCCCTGCCCCAGCCCCGCAACAGGGTCCGCCGCGAGCTTCTCGACCAACCCCTTGGCC
This sequence comes from Phycisphaeraceae bacterium, assembly GCA_021299385.1. GTDB lineage: Bacteria > Planctomycetota > Phycisphaerae > Phycisphaerales > UBA1924 > JAJTGZ01. The sequence continues at coordinate 472 of JAJTGZ010000083.1, forward strand.
ACCGCCAACGGCGTGTTGAGCTCGTGCGCCAGCCCCGCGCTCATCATCCCCAAACTCGCCAGCCGGTCGGCGTCGGCCAGGTTGCGCTTGGCCGCCTCCAGCAACTGGTTCTTCTGGTGCAGGTCGCTGGCGATCCGCTCGACTTGCCCCAAGGCCTCGTTGAGCCGGCGCTCGTTGTCGCGCATCGCACCAACCGTCGCGTTCCGAGACCGCATGATCTGACCCAACTCATCGCCCGGGATAAACCGCTCCGGGATGATCTCCCGCGCCCGATCGTTCTCGCGCACCCCCTGATCGGCCTCCAGCACCGCGGCGATCGGCCGCCACACGTGCCTGGGCAATATGAACACCTCCAGCGCAAAGGCGATCAACCCATACACCGCCAGCAACGCAACGACCACGATCCCATACAACCGGCGCACCGCACGCCGAGACTCCTGCAGCTCCACCAACACACTCACAAACGCCCCACGCCCATCCCCCACCAGCACCCTCGGCGGCTCCCCACCCTCGGCCACAACCATCACCTTCCCCGCCGACGCGCTGAGCAACCCCGCTAAACCCCCGGCCAGCCCAAGCCCACCCGCGTCCCCGGCCGTGATGGTCACTTCATCGGGCAACCGCGACCGCAGCACCATCGCCGCATCACCCGCCCCCGGCATACCGCCCGCATCCCCCAACGCCCTGCCAACTAAATCCGCAACCAACCTCGCCTGGTGCCCTTCCGCCTCGCGCACGATCTGCCCTACCGCAGGCCGCAACGCCAGCACCAGCACCGCCGCCAAGGCCAACGAAAAAACCGTGTGCAGCACCACCAACTTCTTGCGAATCCGCATCCCCGTGAGCAACCCCCGGCGCAGCGGCACCCCCTCGAGCCGCGCTCGAACCGCTGACGCCGGCACGGGTGTCGGAGGCCTTGGGTCCATATCCTCCCCGGTGAGCAACAAACCGCCCGCACCGGGCCGACAAGCGTACCCCGAAGGTTCCAAGCCCAAACCCGCCGGGCCTGCACCCACAACCACAACCCCGCCGCGCAAGCAAGAAACCCGCAAGCCCGGCAAGCTCGGCCGCCGGCCCGAAACCCTCCCCGCCGGCACGCCCACCCGCAAGCCCAAGCCCGGCCAGCGTCCACCGATCCAGCCGCGCGTCGCCAACACCGGCGACATCGCCCGCGACGCCGCCGCCGCCCACCTCGCCCTCAGCGCCGAGGCCTATCCGAACCTTGACCTCCGCGACCTGATCCTGCCCACGGGCCTAGACCGCCGAGACGCCGCCCTCGCCCACGCCATCGTTGATGCCGCGACCAAACGGTGGGTAACACTCGAGCGCCTCATCGCTAAGGGTTGCCGCCAGCCAACGACGAAACTCCAGCCCACCGTCCGCGGCGCGCTCTTGGCCGGGGCCGCACAGATCGTCCTGCTCGAGCGCGTCCCCGCCCACGCCGCGCTCAACCACGCTGTCGAATGGACCAAACGCTCGCTCGGCTCGGGCGCGGGGGGCCTGGTCAATGCCGTGCTCCGCCGCGTCGCAGAGTTCGTAGGCCCGCGCGTGCCGATGCCCGAAGACTGGTGGCTCAGCCGCAGGCACATCCCGCTGCCCGACGGCCGAGCCCTCCAACTCTCTGCCGACGTACTCCCCGAAGAGGAAGTCCACCTTCTTGCCGCCAGCACGGGCGTGCCGCGCGCCGTCTTGCTCGTCTGGGCCAACTCCTTGGGCGTGCCCGAGGCTCGCCGGCTGGCACTTCACACTGTGCAAATCCCCCCGGCGATCATCAACACCGAGGCCGACAAAAACCCCAAAGCGGACCACCAAACCCGCCCGCACAACGTCCCCGGGCACCTCGTCTGGCAAGGTGAACCAGGCGCCCTGGCCACCTGGCTCAGCGCCCACCCGCGCTGCTGGGTGCAAGACCCCGCCTCGGCACACGTCGTCCGCTTCCTGAAAAAAACCATCACCACCGCGCCCAAAACCATCGCCGACCTCTGCGCCGGGCAGGGAACAAAGACCCGCCAACTCGCCCACCACTTCCCCGCCGCCCAGGTCATCGCCACAGACATCGACACCGCTCGCCGGGCCACGCTGGCGCAGACCTTCGAGCCAAAGCCCGGCACCAGCGAAAGCCCGCAACCGCACGCGGGCGTGCGCGCCGTCGAGCACGCCGCACTCGCCGCCTACGCCGGCTGGGCCGACCTCGTCCTGCTCGACGTCCCCTGCTCCAACACCGGCGTCCTCGCACGCCGGCCCGAGGCCAAGTACCGCTTCGGCGACCACACCCTCGGCCAACTCATGGCCGTCCAACGCGACATCCTCACCCAAGGCCGAGCCACCCTCAAAGGCCCCGGCGCACTCCTCGCCTATAGCACCTGCAGCCTCGACGACCGCGAGAACCGCCAGGTCTGCGACTGGGCCTGCGCCAAACTCTCCCTCGAACTCGTTGCCGACGAACGCACACTCCCACAAGGCACACCCGCCGCCGGCCCCCAGTCCTACACCGACGGCAGCTACGTCGCCCTCCTCCGCGCCAAGTAACTCGCACCGCCGAGATTTTTCTTCAGAACCCCTCCCCCGAGGGGAGGGGCAGGGGTGGGGTTGGCAAAACTTCCAAATGGCAAAATGACCAAATGGCCAAATAAAGGCGCGTGATATCCACGACTTCACTCTGCTACTTTGCCACTCTGCAACTCTGCCACTTTCCTATTTGGCCATTTGACCATTTGGCCATTTGACAATTTCTCCCCCCTCCCACCCAGTTACCATCCGCCCCATGCCCACGCGCAAATCCTCCAAGCCCGCCGCCAAGCCCAATGGCACACACGCCCCCCTGACCGACTCCCTCGGCAACACCATTCTCATCGGCGACTGCCGGCTAGTCCTCCCCACGCTCCCGCAGGTGCAGCAGAGCCAGGTCGATCTCGTCTTCGCCGATCCACCCTTTAACTGGAACCGCGACTACGACCAGTGGAAAGACGACATGCCCAGGGAGGACTACCTCACCTTCACCTACGACTGGATCGACCTGTGCGCCCGCGCCCTCAAGCCGACGGGCTCGATGGTCATCAACATCCCCGACGATACTGCCGCCGAGATCGTCTGCTACCTCAAGGGCGCCCTCGCCCGCAAACCGGCACACCAGATGCACATGGTCAACTGGTGCATCTGGCACTACCGCTTCGGGCAGAACCGCAACGGCTCGTTCATCAACAGCAAGGTCCACGTCCTCTACTTCTGCCGCGACCCACTGCGCCGCACCTGGAACCCTACGCAGGTCCTCGAGCCCTCCGACCGCGCCACGACCTATGGCGACAAACGCACCCTCAGCAAACGCGACGGCATGCCCCCAGGCATGCGCGTGCCCATGGATGTCTGGTACGGCCCCTTCTGGGGACGCATCCAGGGCAACAACAAAGAACGCAAGGCCGAGCACGACAACCAACTGCCCGAGGTCTACCTCGAACGCGTCGTCCGCTGCGCCAGCAACCCAGGCGACATCGTCCTAGACCCCTTCACCGGCTCGGGCACCACCGCCGTGATTGCACGCAACCTCGGCCGAACGTTCCTCGGCAGTGAGTTCAGCGCCGACAACGCACGCCGGGCCTTCCAGAGAATGCTCGACGGCCCCACACGACCCCTCGGCACATCGATCAACGCATCCTCGTCAATCGTCAAAACCCGCAAAGCGCTGGTCATCCCAAAGATCAAGATATAAACCCCTCCCCCGAGGGGAGGGGCAGGGGTGGGGTTGATCCCGCCGAGCGCCCACTCAAACCAACCGCGCGACCAACTCCCCGCTCCAAGAGCTTCGCGGAGATTCGCGAAGGTTGCGGAGGGACGCGAAGTGAATGCATGTTGTGGGTTACAACGTCTTCAACCCCAACGGGGTTGCGGGCTGTAGCCACCGGTGGAGCGCAGCGCAACCCGTGGAAGCCCCAAAGTCTCCCCAAACCCAATCCCGTTTTCCCACTCTCAAAACCTCTGCCCCTTTGTCCTCTGAGTGAACCCCCTCAGTGCCCACCTTTGGCCTGACCATCACCCGCCGCCGGTGTGTGCACACCCTGCTGCGATTCGCCTCCACCTTGGCCCTGCGCAGACCCCTGCGTCTGTTCCTCCCCCGGCACTTGCGGCGCGTGCGTACGCGGCCTCGGGTTGATGAAGAAAAAGACGTACACCAGCGTGATGCTAGCCACAAACGACGTCGTCACCCCGATCCACGCAAACGTCTGTTGCGTCTTGGCCGGAATCCGCCCAAGCCAAAGCGCGATCGGCTCGATCAAAGGCGTAACAACACCCCAGAACCTGTCGGCCAGCGTCCAACCCCCTGCAACTTCCTGGACCCCCGCCGCACCCGCAGCAGGGGCAACCGCCGCCGAAGCCTGCACCGCAGCCGCAGGCACCCCCGCACCCACCGGCACGCGCTCAACGACCGGCACTCCACCCGGCACCGCCGCCGCCGGTGCCTTCTGTCCACCCGTTCCATGCGCCACGCCCACCGCCACCGCTGCAACCACCGCCGGCGCCTCCACCGCAACGGCGACCGGCTCAAGCTTCTTGTCCACATCTATCTTGACCGGCACAGCCACCGGCACCTCACCCGTCGGCGGCACGTTCTTGCCGTCTATAAACTCATCATCGCTCACCGTGCTCGCCAGCGCTCTGGACAACTGTGCATCCAAATCCTCAATCGTCCTGGCCTCTAACCCGACGACATGCTCACCCCTGTCGGCTGGTGCCTGCACCGGCGCAGTCGCAGGCCCACCCTCGGCAGCCGGTGGCTTCTCCCCCGGCGCGTCCCCCGCCGAGACACCCGCCACAACCCCCGCCCCCGCACCACCCCCGGCAGTTTCCTCGGCACCCTTGAACGCCTCACTCGCACCCTCACCCGCCTCACTACCTACTTCACTACCCGCCTCAGTGGGCACCTCACCAGCCCCACCACCCGCAGGCGCGACCTCTGCCGAACTGCCCGCACCACTCCCTGCCGCCGGGGCAGTGGGGGGGGCGGGGGCTGCCACCGCCGCTGACGCATCCACCGATCCCTCGGCTACAGCCGGCGCGCCCGCCGCCAACTCGGCCGTCTGCTTCAACGCCGCGTTGAGGTTCCGGTCTAGGTCCGCATCATCCTCACTCGGCGGCCAGTCCAACCTCTTGGTCACACGCGCCTGCGTCGCATCCATCTCGCGCAGCAACGCACCGACGCGCGCGTCGAGTTCCTCAGCCGTGTTGATGCCCTTTGCGCTCATGCCTCTGCCACCACACAAACCGTATCGCCCCACAACCGCCGCGCACCGGTAATCCCTGAACGCGCTGCAACTAAGCCACAACAGACCAACCCCGCCACAAAGCCGGGATTCTCTACCCCGTTAGATCGAACCGCCCACCCCCCTCCGTGAGCCAACACCCACAATCACCCCGACGCCCAGGCGGTTATCCGCCCCAGCCCGCGCCCCCTCTAGAACCACTCCCCCAGAACACCAAGCGAGCAGGGGCAGAAATAGGGTTGGCCTCACATCACAACCCCTCCCCCAAGGGAAGGCGAGGGGCACGTCTGGGCTTTGCCCCCCCCGAACGCGCCGCTCTCTCATCCAACCCCTATTATAGGTCCACGCCAACAACAGGCCGCAACCGCGCACCACCCACGCATATACTCCAATCGCTGAAACGCCCGTTTCGGCTACCCACCCATTTGCTGAGCTTCTGATTATGCCCCACATCATCGCTGAGCCGTGCGTCGGAACCAAAGACACCTCCTGCGTCGATGTCTGCCCCGTCGACTGCATCCACCCGACCAAAAACGAAAAAGAGTTCGCCACCACCACCCAACTCTACATCGACCCGAGCACCTGCATCGACTGTGGCCTCTGCGTTGACGAATGCCCAGTCAAAGCCATCTTCCCCGAGGAAGACCTCCCGGCTGAGTGGAAAAAGTACGTCCAGATCAACCTGGACCACTACAGCAAATAACCACCCTCGCCTGCCACACCCCCCCACAATCTCCCGCAACCAGGGCTGCCATCCCCACCTGATCTCGGTTGGCATTGGTTTACCTAGGTATTTTTACGATTTTACCTATTTCCCCCTGATGGGTGCAAAAAATAAAAAATTCCCCCCATCCCTCTTGCATCCGGGGGATTTTTGTGGTCTAATCATATCTTCACACCCCGGCATTCTGCCGGTGCCTGCGCAACCCCTCGTGCTGCAGCAGCGGCTCTTGGCGTCCCCCACACACTCGGCGTGTTTCGTTCTCCACGCCCTGTTGCATCCACCCGTTTGTTCACCCATTTTTTCAGAAGGAACCCCACATGACACGCACTTCCGCCGTCGCACTCGCACTCCTGGCCGGCACATGCTCGGCGATGGCCGCACCTCGCGAAACGTTCACCTACACCAACCCCAGCACCGGCGACATCCTCAATGTCTTCGGTGCCACCGCAGCATCGACGACCAACGGCGTTGTCGTCCCCTTCACCCTCGACGGTTACACCACCAAGGGCGTGCGCGTAACAGGCACCCTCACCACCCTTGACCCCGCCTCGTTCGGCAGCCA
>JAJTGZ010000031.1 GCA_021299385.1 Phycisphaeraceae bacterium
AATCAGCCGTATGATGGTCGGTTCCTGCTGCTCCTTTGGACGAGTGAGCTGTTCCGCAATTGCTGATAGCAGTTCAAGCGATTCACGTCGCGCTTCTACACTAAGGGATGCCTCGTTCTGAACCTCGCGAAGCAACTCCTCAAGGGCTTTTCCAGCGTTGGTGTCCGCAAGTCGGACATCCTTTAGGCTTACATCGAGCTTCTGAATCGTGCCGCTATTAATCGATCCGACGACACTGTTTTGTACGAATACCTGCTCCATCTTGATTGGTACTGCACGGGGCCGAGAGGGAATATTCACGCGAGGCATCCGAACACCGCCAATTGGCATCATCGCGTCAAGCCTTTCCGCGAGCATGTTCTGGACCGCGGCACTGCGTGAAAAATCTGCCTCCTGCTTCGCATCCACCCGTTCAGTACATGAGAGGCAAAGCGGATGGCCTCCTACTCGAAACATGGCCACATTACCGCATTGTGTACACTGTAAATCTGACGTGCTCATGTCGCAATCATATGCGCTAGCGTCTTCGGAGCAATATTTCCAATACACCGGACGGCCTCTAACTGCAGCTGATTCCGTAGCCGGTCGGGTTCTCCGTCGGCTGCGGACAGGGGGCTGGGGGCAGGCCTCAGCGCTGTTCGAGCAGCACCCCGTCCGATCTCTAACGACCCTATGAGACACGATAAAATCACACGAACTCGTTTTGCCGCAGGCACGACGGAGCCCCTTATGATCTGCGGCCCGTAACTGGGCGTGTGGGTTCAAGTCCCACCGGGGCCATTGGGTGGTTGCGGGAGGGGAGTGGGTGGTGGCCCCGTGGCCGCGCATAGGATGGTTGATCGGGGACTCACAAGGGATACACCATGGCAGGGATCAAGAACACGGCGTTTGGTAGGAGCAAGGACAAGTTTGCGCCGGTGCCGCCTGGGAACACTCTTGCGCCGTCGGGCAAGCCGCTGGATGGGCCTGGGATCAAGGGTGCGCCGGTGGCTAAGCCGTTGGGTGGGGCGTTGCCGGTGCGGAAGGGTGGGTTTAAGACGCGGAAGGGTTGAGGTGTCGCGGCGGGTGGGTTTGGTGGCTGCTAACCTGCTGGCCTATGCCCTCATCGCACGAACCGAACCGGCCGGAGTTGGACCCGGTGAACCCGTCATTGATCGACCCTGATAAGGGGACGATTGCCCCGGCGGAGTCTGTAACGCATAAGCGTGCGGATGACCCGGCGATTCTTGCCGCGCTGGATGGGCTGGTGGTGCAGGTGGGGGGGAAGGTTGATTCATCGCACGGGAGGTACGTCAAGGATTTGCTGGTCAATGCGTTGAAGTTGATACCCGACGGTCGGAGCACTGGGGAGTTGAAGCTCATGACGGGGGCGGTCAAGGAGTTGCGGTATGCCTTTCGGATTTTTGGGGAGTATCCCGAGCCGCACAAGGTGACGATCTTCGGCTCGGCACGTACGCCCAAGGACCACCCGGATTATGTGCTGGCGGTGGAGTTTTCAAGGTTGATGGGTGAGCGTGGGTGGATGTCGATCACGGGTGCGGGTGGTGGGATTATGGAGGCGGGGCTGGCGGGGCCTGGTCGTGAGAAGTCGTTCGGGGTGGGGATTCGGCTGCCGTTTGAGCAGACGACCAATCAGGTGATCGCCGGGGATAGTAAGTTGATGGTGTTTCGGTATTTCTTTACGCGGAAGCTGATGTTTATAAGTCAGGCCGAGGCGGTGGCGTTGTTCCCGGGTGGGTTTGGGACGATGGACGAGGCGTTTGAGACGTTGACGCTGATCCAGACGGGCAAGGCGGCGATGCTGCCGGTGGTGATGCTGCAGGGTGAGGGGGTTACGTACTGGAACCAGTTTGACCGGTTCATACGCGAGGACCTGTTGGCGCGGGGTTGGGTGGGGGAGGATGACTTGTCGCTTTATAAGTTGTGCGCGACAGCGAAGGAGGCGGCGGACTACATCGAGGGGTTCTATCGCGTGTACCACTCGTCGCGGTATATCAAGGATGATCTGGTGATACGGCTCAAGAGGGCGCTGAGCGATGCGGATGTTGCGGGGCTGAACAAGCGGTTTGCGAGTTTGATCAAGCCGGGGGGGCTGGCGATGCACATGCGCGGGCCGTTCCCGGTGGAGGACGACCATCTGGGGCTGCCGAGGTTGGTCTTTACGCACACGCGGCACGCGTATGGGAAGGTTCGGCAGTTGATTGATGCGATTAATGCGTGCGGGGGGTGAGGGCTAGAGAGGATCGCCGAGATGCGATGGGTAGATCGGCTCTCCGAGCCGATCGATCTATGTTTTTTGATAACACAAGCAATAGCCAACCCCACCCCTGCCCCTCCCCTCGGGGGAGGGGTTCTGAGGCGTGCCCATCCCCCGAGGGGAGGGGTTCTGAGGCATGTTATGAGCTTGGTTGCAAGAACCCGAGGTGCAGCTCGGCGTGGCGGAGGTGCAGATTGAGCCAGTCTTGCTGGCTCATTTTGCCGAAGACGGGGTGGCGTGGTGGGAAGTTGCCTTGGTTGAGGCGTTGGACGGCTGCACGGAAGCGGGTGAGGCCTTCATCGAGGGTGGCAGGGGCGTCGCCGTGGGTGCCGGTGGGGGCGCCGGGGAGTTTGACGCCGGGCTTGGGGGTGCCGGTGAGGATTTTTTTCTTGATCATCGGGCCGAGGAGTTTGTAGAACCACGGCAGTGGTGGGGCTTTGTCGGGATGGTCGATGGCTTCGATCCACCAAGCGAGGTGGGAGAGGGTCTGGCCGGGGGTCCAGTTGCCGAGGGTTTGGAGTTTGCCGGCGCGTGAGGAATGGGCGATGCGCTCGGCCTCGGCGAGGGCCTGGTCGGGGGTTTGGAAGTGGAGCGTCCGCGGGCGGACCTTGGCGGTGTCGATGGGCATGGTGCAGTATTCTAAGGATGGGTGTTATTTGCGAGCGGCGACAATCTGCCCGGACCTGGCGGGGACGTAGATCTGCACGGACTGTTTCATCTCATCCCAGGGTTGGGCTTGTGCGGGGTAGGTGTGCCCGGGGGTAACGAGGGCGTGGCCGCCGAAGGGTTGGGCGTCGGTGTCGAGGATGCTGGTGAAGGCTGCTGTGGGTGTCGATGGTGAGCCGGGCACGCCGATGCGCCAGTCTGTGAAGCTCATGGCCGGGTGGAGGTTGACGGCGAGGATGAGGTTTGCCCGCTCGGCGACGATTCGTTTGCCGAGCTCATCGCACTGCATCAGGCGGGCGCGTGGGCTGGTGAGGAGGTGGTGTTGTTCGTCGAGTTGTTGCAGGGCCAAGTCAAAGCGGGCGAGTTGCTCGTAGTGCAGGTCGGGGTTGTCGGCCAGGGACCACTGCCGGCGTGCGTATTTGTAGGAGAAGTCGTTGCCCTGGCGTGGGAAGTCGACCCACTCGGGGTGGCCGAACTCGTTGCCCATGAAGTTGAGCCAACCCTCGCCGCCGACGAAGAAGGTGAGCAGGCGGATGAGTTTGTGCAGTGCGAGGCCGCGGTCGATGACGAGGCTCTGGCTGGCTTTGTTCATGTGTGTGTACATGGCCGAGTCCATGAGGCGGAAGGCGAGTGTTTTGTCGCCGACGAGGGCCTGGTCGTGGCTCTCGGCGTAGGCGATGTGCTTCTCGCTGTCGCGGCGGTTGCTGAGTGTGTGGAAGAGTTCGCCCATGGACCAGGCTTCATCGGGGCGTTCTTTGAGGAGTTTGATCCAGTAGTCGGGGATGCCCATGGCCAGGCGGTAGTCGAAGCCGAAGCCACCTTCACGGACGGGTCGCGCGATGCCGACCATCCCGGAGACGTCCTCTGCGATGCAGACGGCGTCGGGCTTGACGGCGTGTGCGACCTCTGTGGCGAGGGCGAGGTAGGCGCCGGCGTCGTGGTCGATGTTGGGGCCGAAGTAGTCGTCGTAGCAGGTGAAGGTTTTGCCCAGGCCGTGGTCGTGGTAGAGCATGCTTGTTACGCCGTCGAAGCGGAAGCCGTCGACGCGGAACTCTTCGAGCCAGAAGCGGACGTTGCTGAGGAGGAAGCGGAGGACCTCGTGCTTGCTGTAGTCAAAGAGCATCGAGTCCCAGGCGGGGTGGAGGGCGCGTGGCGGGGCGTGGAAGTAGTGGTGGTCGGTGCCGTCAAGGGCGTTGAGGCCCTCGACGGTGTTTTTGACGGCATGGCTGTGGACGAGATCAAGGAAGACCTTTAGCCCGAGCGCGTGCGCGGCGTCGACGAGGCGTTTGAAGTCCTCGGGCTGGCCGAAGCGTGAGGAGACGGCAAAGAAGTTGCTGACGTGGTAGCCGAAGGAGCCGTAGTAGGGGTGCTCTTGCACGGCCATGAGCTGCACGCAGTTGTAACCGGCACGGGCGATGCGGGGGAGGACGTCGCGGGAGAACTCGGCAAAGGTGCCGACGCGCTGGGCTTCGAGGGCCATGCCGATGTGGGCCTCGTAGATGCGCGGGGCGGCGGTGTGCACGGGGTTTGCGTGCTGGAACTGGAAGGTCGGCGGTAGCCAGAGGCGGCCGGTGGCGTTGCTCCCGTCGGGGTCGAAGGTAACGCGGCGGATGTATGCGGGGATGCGGTCTTGACCTTTGGAGTGGGAGTCGAGGACGTGGACCTTGACGCCCGAGTCGTGGGTGAGGCGGCTGGCGTAGGTGTCGTCGGGGAGGAAGAGGGCCCATACGCCGAAGGTGTCGCGGAGCATGGGGTTGGCGGCGCGGTCCCAGTTGTTGAAGTCGCCGATGAGGCTCAGGCGTGCGGCACCGGGCGCCCACTCGCGGTACCAGAGGCCCGGCTTGCCCAGGTGCGTGCCACGCGTGAAGCCGAGATAGTGGTGCCCGGTGGCAAAGTCGGCCAGGGAGGGGACGCTGAGCGTGATCGCGTTTTTGACGCGGCGGTAGTTGTCGCAGCGGCGCGCCAGGGCACCGGCATATGGAGCGAGCCACGGGTCGAGTGCGACCAGGGGTGCGCCGTCGTGGGGGATGCCCGGCGGTTGACCAGCGGTGTTGCTCGATGGGCTGCTCACGCCGGTAGCCTAGACGAGCGGGGGTGTGGGTGCGGGGTGAGGTTTTTGCGGGGCTCAGAGCAGTGGGGGGTGGGTCAACCCGCTAGGGCTCGAGCGATCGACTTAGCCAGGTCGGTGCCGGCTGCGTTGTCGAGTTTACTTGCGGGCCAACCGATCCCCAGCCCGCGTGAGGGGTCGGGCTTGGGGATGATGTGAAAATGCACGTGCATAACGGCTTGGTGCGCACCGCTGCCGTTGTTTTGGAGGACGTTGTAGGCGTTGCAGCCGGTGGCTTTGCAGACGGCCCGGCACAGTCGCGGGAGCAGGCGGCCGATGGCCGCGGCGGAGTCGTCGCTGAGTTTGTCGAGCGTCTCGGCCGGTTCGGTGGGGATGACGAGGGTGTGCCCGGGGGCGATGGGGTTTATATCGAGCATCGCCAGGACGTGAGAGTCTTGGTAGACTTTGTGGCAGGGGATCTCGCCGAGGATGATGCGTGTGAAGATGCTGGGCATGGTCGAGCGTAGGGGTTGGGCGGGGGGTGCGGGGAGCGGCAATAGGGAATGGGCACTTAAGAGAGGCAATAGGGAATGGGCAATCGGCAATAGGCGCGTAGGGGTGTGTGGTTGATTGTTATGTTTGCTTTGGCCAGCTCGTTTGGACCGGCGTGGGCCCCCCCGGGGGGCGTATGATGGCGGGTGACTATGCAGCGGTGTGGATTGTTTGATAACTGGGGCCGATATGGTTTCGACCGAGCGTGTGACGCTGCGGGTCGCGTGTCGTGGAGCATGAAGGCCACGTAAAAATCATGCACACAATAGTTGCCAATAACAACTACGCTCTCGCTGCCTAATTTTAGGTAGCATGTCCTGGCTGGCTCGGCCCGTGGCCGGCCAGGGCACATGCAACGGGCTGGTCTTGGTGGGGCGAGCCCGGCAACCAAGATGAGATGCACCGGGTTCCTAGGAACGAGGCGAGCCTGCCGAGGGCGTGCCCGGACTGAATGTAAATCATCGGATACACACGTAGAAGCTTGCAGCCGACCGTCTTGGCACGGGGGTTCGATTCCCCCCGGCTCCATTAAGTAGGAAAAGCGGGGCTTGCGGTTGGGTCCGCAAGCCCCGGCTCATTGAGGTTAGTCGCAAAGTTCTTCTAGCTTCCCCTATCAGGCGCGGATGCTCTGCCGCCGGCGACGGGCGCACATGAAACCCCCGGCAGCGAGCAGCAGGCCTGCTGTGCCGGGCGTGGGGACGAGGTTGATGTTGACCCAGTCGATGGCCGCGTCGTGCTCGATCTCGGGGCGGTTCTGATTGAAGACCAACCAGAACGGCAGCGAGGCTTGCGTCGTGGGCGTGTTGCCGACCAGGTTCATCTGGAGCAGGTAGATCCCGTCCGCTGCCGGGTTCTGGAGCGTGTACTCCAGATGCCGGTGCCATTCGCCGTTGGAACTGACGGCCAGGCTGAAGCCGGGTGTGAAAGTGTCCGTCAGCGGGGTCAGCACGGGCGCCAGCGGGCCGAAGCCGATGCTGATCCGCTCGGCGGGGATGATGCTCCCAAACCGGCCGCCCTCCCATACACGCAGCGCCCCGAGCACGTTGAACGTAATGGTCGACGGCACGGGGAACGTGCCGGGGATCGAGGTGAACCCCGGTTCGTCGGTAAAGTTGGGGAAGAGTTCCCCGAACTCGGACCCGAAGACCCGCTGCCCGGGCGTGAACACGCCGAGGTCGTACGAGCCGGTGACGATTCGGTTGTCGATGATGTTGATGCCGACGTCGCCCGCGTGCTGGGCGAGGGCGGCCGGGGCTGCCGCGAACGCTGCGGCGGCAAAGGACAGGGAGATGGCAGTCTTGAATTGCATAGGTGATCTCTTTCTTGAACAAAGCTGAACGAATGTGAAAGAACGAACAGGAAATACGATGACAACCCCGACGGGTCCGCGAGCCGTGGGCTAGCGGATGGCCTTCGGGTCGAACTGGTTGCGGGAACGATTCTCGAACACGTCTCGAAACTTCAGCGTGGCTGCGTGCCCGTCGACGTAGCCGTAGTTGCTGACGGCCTCCCACGCGCGGGGCTTGCCACCCCATGCGTGGGTTTTCATCTGGCCCGAGGCCAGCACGGGTGGGGCGTTGATGGGACCCGGGTCCCACCCTTCGGCGTGCACGTGATCGCTCACGGCAAACGAACCCTCCTCGGTCATCAGAAAGAACTGCACGGTCGCGCTCGGGAACGCGACTTTGTTGAGCCGGTCGAACGGCTCGCTCGGGTAGACCCCGGGGTTGTAGGTACGGCTGAGCCAGTTGTTCATGCCGTAGGAAGTCCGGCGCGGCTGGTCGCCCAACAGAAGACCCTGGCCGCCCTGATCGACGGGCCAGTACGCGCCCTGGTCGCCCGGCGAGCGCACCGCGACGGGCGTGCCGTAGTACTCGGACAAGACGTTGTAGAACGACAGAGCCGGATCACCCCCGCCGCCGTGCGGGAGCCCCACGTCCACGAAGTACTCCTTGTAGTCGTTCATGTAGAGCGCGTGGATGGTCTGTAGGCTGCGGACGTTGGCAAGGCACTTGACGGCACGGGCCGCCTGTCGCGCCTTGCCAAGCGACGGGAGCAGGATGCCAATGAGCAGCGCGATAATCGCGATGACCACGAGCAGTTCGATGAGCGTGAACGCGCGACGAGCACGCCACGACCGCCGAAGACGGGTGTGGAGAAGCATGGGTTCCTTCCTTGGCAGAACCGAACACCGGCGCGAGATGACCGCGCCGACAGCAACGATGAAGAATCGAGTGTGTTCAGGCCAAGGGGGACGGCGGGCCGCAGGACCACAGGACCGGCAGGAAGCGGACGACAGGCTCGTCGTAGAGTTGAGCTTGTGTTCGATCGATCTGGATCAGCGTCAGAACGATCGCCGCACCCCCCGGCAGGCCGCTGCCGGTGGGCGTGTAAATGGCGATGCAGACCGGGCAGTCGAGGTCATCGTGCCGGTCCTGGTCGGGATTTCGGCGGTCGTCGGGCAGATCGTTACCGCAACTGTGGCTGTGGCTATGGCCGCACTTGGCCGCGACGTGGCTTTCTTCGTGGTGGCGGTGCCAGGCGGGCGCGGTTGCCACCGCGAGCAGCGCGAGGATAACCGCGCAGACAACAAGCGAGCGGGCTTTGCCTGCCGGGGGCATTCGATCATTGTAGCAACTGCGGGGGTATGTGCAACAAACTTGCACATATCTCCCGCCCGATCCCGCGTCGTCCTAATACGCCGACAAGCAGGCCCAGGTGCCCATCGGGCCGAAGAACGACCCAATTCTCGGCCCCCTCGGCGGCCGAATGGGTGCCAACTCGCACACCCGCCCCCATGCCATGTCAGATAAGTGAAGCCGACTCAGCACAAGAGAAATGGTCGGCGGTCGATGCCCTGATCGAGCGGCTCATGCTGCCAGATGATGATCCGCTCGCCGCCGTGGCACAACGCTGCAAGCGCGCCGGGCTGCCAAGCATTCCCGTCTCACCGGCGCAGGGGAAGTTGCTGCACGTGCTGGCAAGGATGTGCGGCGCACGCCCGGTCCTCGAGGCCGGCACCCTCGGCGAGCAAGCAAAGTGTCTGGCCTGTGAGCGCGGCCAAGCCCGACGCAGCCACGCCAAGCCCGCTGGCCGTTGGCTGATGGCCGGCACGCGCGTTGAGCCAACGCGCCAGCGATCGGGCTCCCTGCCACGCCTTACTATGAATGGCGTCTCTAAATGAAGTGGCTGGTGCGAGCATCAGCCTGGACAAGGAGAAAAAATGGGTATCCGCAAGCTCGTTGAATCCGCGATTTTCAACAACGTCATTGTTGGCGTTATCCTCATCAATGCCGTGCTCATCGGCCTGAGCACCTACCTGACCGATGAGGCGACCCTGCGCACCATCGCCAGGATCGAGTCCATCTGCGTGGTCATCTATTTCGTTGAGATCGTTCTCCGCTTCATCGGCCGCGAGTCAACCTCGGCCTTCTTCCGCGACGGCTGGAACATCTTCGACATCCTCATCGTGGCCGCGGCGTTCGTCCCGGCGGCCAACGGCGTTGGCCCGGTGCTGCGCATCCTCCGCGTCTTCCGCGTGCTGCGCCTGGTCAAGACCATCCCCGAACTCCGGCTGATTGTCTCGGTCCTGCTCAGGTCCGTCGTCAGCATGAAGTATGTCGCCCTCCTGGCCACGATCCTCTTTTATGTCTATGCCGTCATCGGCGTCAAACTCTTTGGCGGCAGCGACCACCCCATGCGGCCATACTTCAGCAGCATCCACGAGGCGTGCTTCACGCTCTTCCGCATCCTCACCGGGGATGACTGGACCCAGATGCGCTACGAGCTCGCCCAGGCGGGCCACCCGCTGGGAGCCTTCACCGCCTACCAGGTCTCGTGGATCGTCGTTGCGACGTTCCTGCTTGTGAACCTCATCGTCGGTGCCGTCATCAACAACTATCAGAAAGTGCAAGATATCGAGGAGCACCGCGCACTCGCGCCCGACACCAGCGATCGGCGTGTGCGCGAACTCGTCCGCGAGCTCGACGCGATCCTCAACTCCCGCGCAAACGCCCCGGCTGCCCCAGCCTGCAACCCCTCGCCGGCAACGCCCAACACATAACAACCACCCACACCGCCCGCCCACCTCCCACTTATCATTCGCCCTCAATGACGAAACCTGCACAACCCTCACCCCGATCGGCAAGCCTGCTCGACCGCATCGAGCGCATCGGCAACACCCTGCCCGAGCCGGTGTTGCTCTTTGCACTGCTGGCCGCCGTGGTTGTGGTTGTCTCGGCCATCGGCTCGGCCGCGGGGTGGAGGGTCCAGCCCACCACCCCTCGGCTCGTGCCCGTGCCGGTCGTTGATGCCAATGGCCGGGCCGTTCTTGACGCCCAAGGGACCCCCATCACCACACCCAAGCTCGACGCAGCCGGCAGGCCTGTCGTGGTGCTCGTCGGGCAGACCGACAAGGATGGTGCCCCCGTCGAGCTGCGCCCCAGGAGCCTGCTCACAGGCGACGGGGTCTATTGGATGCTCTCCTCAATGGTCCGCAACTTCACCGGCCTGCCGGCACTGGGCCTGGTCTTCGTCTCCATGCTCGGCATCGGGCTGGCCGAAAAGTTCGGCCTCTTCGGTGCGCTGATGCGATGGCTCGCCCTGCTCACCCCGCGCAGGCTGCTGACACCAATGATCGTCCTGATCGGTGCGAACGCCTCGGTGGCGTCCGACGCGGGCTACATCATCCTCCCACCTCTTGCCGCCGCCCTTTATGCCGCTGTCGGGCGGTCCCCGATCGCCGGCCTTGCCGCGGCGTTCGCGGGCGTGGCCGGGGGCTTCGGCGCCGGGGTCTTCCCCACCGCCGCCGACGGCTTCCTTGCAGGCGTCGCCACCCAGGCCGCACACATCATCGACCCCTCCCTCCGCCCCGTCGACGCCACGCACAACCTCTACTTCAAGACCGCTAGCGCCCTGGTCATCATGCTCGCCGGGTGGTTCGTTACCGACCGCATCGTCGAGCCGCGACTGCTCCGGCAATCACCCATCGCCAGCGTCGATACCTCGGCCACCACCGACATGGCCCTCAAGCCCATCGAGAAACGCGGCCTGCTCTGGGCGGGCGTCGTTGCCGCCGTGCTGATGGCCGCCTTCGCCTCTGCCGTGCTCATCCCCGGCGCACCGCTCTACGGCTCGGGCCAGCCCACCCTGGCCAGCGGGGTACCGGCACCGGGTGAGCGCGCAGGGGACCGGTGGTCCCAGGTCATCGTGCCGATGATCTTCCTGCTCTTCCTGCTGCCGGGCATGGCCTTCGGGTTTGCCACCGGCGCACTGCGCAAGCAGGCCGACTTTGTCGACGCGATCTACCACGGCATACGCACCATCGTCCCCGTCTTGGCCATCGCCTTCTTCATGGGCCAGTTCGTCAACTACTTCCAGTACACCGGGCTGGACCGCATGCTCGCCTACACCGGCGGTTCGCTGCTGGTCCAGGCCAACCTGCCTGTGCCCCTGCTCATCGTTCTGTTCGTTGTGCTGGTGGTGCTGGGCGACTTTGTCATGAGTGGCATGCTCAGCAAGTTTGGCGTGCTGGCCCCCATCTTCATCCCCATGTTCATGATGGTCGGCATGAGCCCCGAGCTGACCACCGCCGCCTACCGCATCGGCGACAGCGTCGTCAACATCATCACGCCGCTGAACAGTTACCTGCTCATCATCCTTGTCGTGCTGCAGAAATACAAACAAGACGCAGGCCTGGGCACGCTCATCTCCCTCATGCTCCCCTACTCAATCACCTTCGGCCTGCTCTGGACGGCCTTCCTGCTGCTTTGGTACTACACGGGCCTCCCCCTGGGCACCGATGCGCCGCTGCGCTATGTGCCGGGGATGTAACAGCAACAACCACCACCGCCCCCTCACCGACCCCGTGGCCCGATCACCGCCAGCCGCAGGCGTTCCAAGCCGTTGATGGCCCGCGGGCGCACATAGAGCGCATCGCCGAAGTGGTGTTTGTTGATGCTCGTCATCACGCGCACAAACCCCGCCCCGGCCAGGTGCGCGTCGATGTCCCCCAGCAGCGCACAACCCTTATAAAGCTCACGCGTGTTCACCTCGCTGAGCACGGCATCAACCGCCCCCAGCAGCCGGGGCGCACCACGCAGGGCGTGCAGTTCATACCCCTGGATGTCCAGCGTCAGCAGCGAGAAGCCCGAGGCATCAACGCCGTGCTCGGCCAGCAGGTCGTCGATCCGCACCACGGGCACCTGCAGCGTCCCGCCACGCGAGTAGGCGGGGTATTCGTCCAGGTGCAGGGCCGGTTCGAGCAGCGAGTTAGATAGCCCGGCGTTGTTCTCCAGCACGTGCATCGTCGCCTCCCCCGGCGCATCGCCGCACGCAACATTGAACGCCCACACCCCCGCCCGCTGTGGCAGCACACCCTTGAGCCGCTCAAAAACCCCCGGCTGCGGCTCAACCCACACCTGCCGCTGAAACCCAAACGCCTCATACAACGGCAACTCCTGCCCCTGGTGCGCACCGATATGCACCACACCCCGGTTGGGCACGCGGAACCGCCGAAGCACAGCCGGGAGCCGACGCATGAAGGCCATGCGGGAGAATAGCGCGGGGCTGGGCAGAGCGAGCGGGCATGGCGATGGACGGAGCGGATATGTATAAGCGGACATGGAGTTCTTCACTACGAGTAACGCCATGTACGTGGTCCTCGGCCCCGAAGGGGCCGCGGGATGTAGCCACGGGTGAAGCGAAGCCCGGCGACAGCCGGGCGAAGCGCAACCCGTGGACAGCGTGTTGTATTTTCTCGCCTGCCCCGGAGGGGCAGAGGAATCACCACCTCGCGCGAGTTCACGAATGTCCCGACAAACTCCTCCGCCCCTGCCGGGGCGGGTCTGTTGCGAGCCGAAGTTCCACGGGTTGCACTCGCTCGAAGACTCGCTCGCTCCACCCGTGGCTACACCCCGTGGCCCCTTCGGGGCCGGAGCCAGCGGCTGGTATTGGCAGCGAGCGGTGCTAGATCGTCGAAAGCTCTAGAGGTGCAGCAGGTTGAATCAACACCCAGGTGTCAAGGTCGCCACGCCCTCACCCCTTCCCGCTCATGGCCGTCTCTTTATCCTTCCCCTGCCGCTCGGCACGCTTGCGCATGCTCTCGTCAAGGATGCGCTTGCGCAGCCGTGCGCTCTTGGGGGTGATCTCGACGAGTTCATCGTCCTCGATGTACTCCAGTGCGGCCTCGAGGCTCAGCTTGCGGTGCCCCTTGAGCACCACCGTCGCCTCCTTGGCCGAGACGCGGAAGTTGGTCAACTGCTTCAGGCGTGTGATGTGAAAGGGCAGGTCGTTGTCGCGGTTGTGCTCGCCGATGATCATGCCGACGTAGACCTTGTCCCCCGGCGCGACGAACAGCACGCCCCGCTCGGCGGCGAGCTCGCAGGCGTACCCCGTAACGTCCCCGGCCTCCGTCGCGATGAGCACCCCCTGCAGCCGGTGCGGCGTCTCGCCACTGGCCGGCGCAAACTTCAGGAACGAGCTGTGCATGATCCCCTCACCCTGCGTCGCGGTCAGCACCTTGCTGCGCAGGCCGATCATCCCCTTGGCCGGGATCTCAAAGACCAGGTGCGTGAGCGTGTCCGAGCGTGTGTCCATGTTCTTGAGCTCGCCCCGGCGTGCGCCGATGAGTTCCATCACCGACCCGACGGCCCCCGGCGGCACGTCGATGACCAGCTCCTCGACAGGCTCGTGCGGGATGCCGTTGATCTCGCGGATGATCACCTCAGGCTTGCCCACCGAAAGCTCAAACCCCTCACGCCGCATCGTCTCGATCAAAATGCCCAGGTGCAGCAGCCCACGCCCAGACACGGCAAACTCATCGCCCGACCGCCCCGGCGCAATACGCATCGCCACGTTCGTCTCGGCCTCGCGATACAGCC
This sequence comes from Phycisphaeraceae bacterium, assembly GCA_021299385.1. GTDB lineage: Bacteria > Planctomycetota > Phycisphaerae > Phycisphaerales > UBA1924 > JAJTGZ01. Next base: position 13,403 of record JAJTGZ010000031.1, read on the forward strand.
GCTCGCGGATCTGCCGGCTCGTTACTTTGTCCCCCTCCTGCCCACCAAACGGCGAGTCGTTGACGCGGAAAACCATCGTTATCGTCGGCTCATCGATCGTCACCGGCGGCAACGCCGAGGGGTGATCGACGTGGCAGATCGTGTCCCCGATGTCGCACCCATCTAGCCCCACCACCGCGCACAAGTCTCCCGCGTGCACCTCGTCGGTCTCCACCCGCCCCAGCCCCTGGAAACGGTACAACTTGCCAACCCGGCTGTTGACGTGCTTGTGCCCCTGCCCGCTGTCCCGCTTGACGCTTGTTACCTGCTGGCCCGTCTTGATACTCCCGGAATACACCCTCCCGATCCCGATCCGCCCGACATACTCCGAATAATCCAGCGTTGTTACCAGCATCGCCAGCGGCTTGCTCGGGTCGTCCTGCGGCGCGGGCACCTGCCTGCAGATCGCCTCGAAGACCGGGCGTAGATCCCCACCTTTCTTTGTCCCCGCCGCGGCCTCCATCGCCTCCTCAGCCGTGGCGTACGCCCAGCCCTCCCGCGCGGAAGCAAAGACGATCGGGAAGTCCATCGCCAGTTCCTCGGCACCAAGCTCGATCATCAGGTCAAAGACCTCCGAGTGCACCTGCCCAGGTCGCGCACCCGTCCGGTCGCACTTGTTGACCACGACCACCGGCTTAAGCCCCGCCGCGAGCGCCTTGCCGAGCACAAACCGCGTCTGCGGCATAGGACCATCAAAGGCATCCACAACCAAGAGGCACCCGTCGGCCATCCGCAGCACACGCTCGACCTCCCCACCAAAGTCCGCGTGCCCAGGCGTGTCGATGATGTTGATCAGCATCGGCTCAGTCGCACCCTCGGGCACGTACTGCACCGCGCAGTTCTTGCTAAAAATCGTGATCCCGCGCTCGCGCTCCAGCGGGTTGCTGTCCATGATCAGCCCGTGCTGGCCACCCTGCAGCTTCTCCAGCTCACCGGAGCGGAACTGCCCGGACTGAAAGAGCAGTTTATCGACCAGGCTTGTTTTGCCGTGGTCGACGTGCGCGATGATGGCGACGTTGCGGATACGTTCTGGGGGAAAGTTAGCCATAGTTTCCCCCAAACCCAGGGTGGCCCGAGCGGGGGGGGAAGGTTAGGGGCCGGCGCGGGCAAAGTCTGCTAGCGGGCACAAGAAGATCGTGCCAACGCCCGCCGCCGATGCCGGGCTAGACTTTATACCTAGCCCGGCACGGTCCTCGGCCGGCTGGAGAACTGGTTCGCGTGCCGGCGGTCGGTGGGCGCGGCTGGTTCGTCCGCGATGCGCCCCCTCCTTGCCCGGGGCGGGCCATAACGGAACATCGTTGTGTTGTTTCAACCTCCGGGCAAGCAAGGATTGTGTATCGTGAATATTTATGTTGGCAACCTCCCCTGGTCCTGCACAGAGGCCGAGCTCCAGCAAGAGTTCAGCGCTTTCGGTGCCGTTGCTCGCGTGCAGATCATGATCGACCGCGACACCGGCCGCAGCCGGGGCTTCGGCTTCGTCGAAATGCCAAGCGATGACGAGGCCCGCAAGGCCATCGAAGGGATGAATGGCAAAAACTTCGGCGGCAGGCCCATCACCGCCAACGAAGCTCGACCCAAAACCGAACGCACAGGCGGTGGTGGTGGCGGCGGCTGGGGTGGTGGTGGCGGTCGAGGTGGCTTCGGCGGTGGCCGAGGTGGCGGCGGCCGTCGCGGCGGCGGCGACTCCGACGCCAGCTGGTAAACCCAAGACACCTACCCGCATTGCCAAGATTACATCTGCCAAACCCCTCTCCCAAAACGTTCTGGCGGGGAGCGGCAGGCCTGCGGTGCATATCTTCGATCGCGCGATCGATCCCACCGTTCCCCACTACAGACAACCCAACTACACACACAGACGGCCCACCAAGGCCGTCTGTTTTATTTCTCACATTCAAGCACAACCCCCACAACCCCTCACCGACCAGGCTCCAACCCAGGCCTCCTCGGCACCGGCTGCACCGGCGGCATCGGTTCCCTCGGCTCACCGGGCGGCAACCCCCTCCCACCCCGCCGCGTCACCGCCACCAACACCTCACCACCAGGCAACAACGCCGCACCCACATCAAACCCCTCAACCTCCAACACCCCACCGCTCGTCCACTCCCTCCCGTCGCTGCTCGTCCCCCTCCACACTTGCCTCGACCCCGCCGTGCCAGGCAACGCACCTCCCCCAATAAACGTCAACTTCCCATCCGCCGACAGCAGCGACCCACGCCAGCGGTGCACCGGCAACGCCCCACCACCAGGCCTCACACTCCACGGCCCGACCTTGCTGAACGCCAAACCATCCGGACTCGTCGCCAGCGTCATCCCCCCAACATCCCCATCCCTAGGCACGGCCATGAACCACACCTCCCCCATCCGCGCCACCGCCACCTCGCTCGCACCCTCGGCCAGCGACAACCTCACACCAGGCTCATAACTAAAACTCTTCCCACCGTCGCGCGACACCGCCGAATAAACCTCCGCAACACCCGCCGGCCTCCCCTCCACCACCCGCACCGCCGAGAAGTACAGCCGAAGCCCCCCACCAGGCAACGCCACCAGCGCCGGCCCAGCCGGTGCCGAAAGGTCCCCCGGCGCACTCTCAATCCGCACCACCCCCGGCACGCCCCAAGTCTGCCCACCATCGCCCGATGTCGTCAGCACCAGTTCCAACACACCGGCAACCCCATCCTCCCCACCCTTCCTCTCCGGCTCACGCAGATACACCGCGTGTACCCTCCCATCACCCTCCCGGCACAACGCCGGCGACGCACCCATCCCCGCCAGCACCCGTGCCGTGCCCACATTCTCAACACCCACATTCACAAGCACAATCTCCCCGAGCAGCTCCCCCGAGCGATCACGCTTCAACGGCGTGCTCGGCGGCAACGGCTGTGCCGGCACCTTCGGCGGGCGATCGCTCGGCGGCTCAGGCTGAACACCCCCCGCAACGCCCACAATTGCCAGCGCGCAGACAACACCGCCGACCACGCAGACTCCGGCAAAAACACTCGCTTGCATCGCACGCTCCTTGCGCAGTTGGCTACAGGTGGGCCGTGCCCTCAACCCGCCGCGTGCACAAGGTTATCCATCCCCGCTCAACCCGCCTGCGAGCGCGGGTGTGCCGCGTCGTAGGCGTTCTTGAGGCGCTGGGCCGTCAGGTGCGTGTAGACCTGCGTCGTGCTCAGGCTCTGGTGCCCGAGCAGTTCCTGCACGCTCCGCAGGTCCGCACCGTTCTCAAGCAGGTGCGTCGCGAAACTGTGCCGGAGTGTGTGCGGGCTTATCTTCGGGTCCATCCCCGCCATCTTCAGGTACTTATCCAGTTTCCGCCGAACAGACCGGCTGGACAACCTCCCACCGTGCTTGTTCATAAACAACGGCTTGCCCACGCCGCCATCGGGCCAGATATGCCCGTGCCGGGCATCGGACTTGACCATCGCGATGAACCGTTTGATCGCAGCCACGGCGTGCGTCCCGACGGGCACAATCCGCTCACGCTTGCCCTTGCCACGCACGCGAAGGGCCTCGCCCTGATCGTCCAGGTCGTCGTAGTTCAGGTCCACCACCTCCGAAACCCGGATGCCCGTCGAATACATCGTCTCGAGCATCGCACGGTCGCGCATCCCCAGCACCTCCGTGTCCGGCGGCGTAACCAGCAGACGCTCGATCTGCTCAATCGTGATCGCCTTGGGCAACCTCTTGCCCTGCTTGGGCGTGCGGATCGAGACCATCGGGTTCGCAGGCGATAGCCCCCGACGCTCGGCCCACTTATAAAACGACCGCAACGTCGCGATCTTGCGCGCCATCGTCGCCGCGGAATACTCATTGCCCGACAAACTCTCCAAAAACAACCTGATCCAATCGCTCGACCCATCGAGCACCTTGTCCGTGAGCGTCCCCCCGCCGATCTTCCCGGCCGGGTTCGCCCCGCCGGTCGCGCCGGCCCGGGCCTGATACGCCCTCGCCTCGGCACCCTCGTCGATCGTCATCGACAGGCTCACCTGCGCCCACTCGATGAACTGACGCAGGTCAGCCCCGTAGCAGCGCGAGGTATAAGCGCTGAAGTGCCGCTCACTATCGAGGTAGTTGATAAAACCCTGAACGACCGGGAGATTGAACATAGTGGTGCCCTCTATCTAAACTGCAAGACACCCGTGTAATCGGACGCTTGGGCACCACGGTTCAGTCCGTAACCCCCAACAGGGCAAAGAACCCGCATTTTTATCGCGCCGCCGACGCCCGCTTCGTCGCCGACTGCGCAAGTCTGATCCGCTCGGCGTCCAGCAGCCTCGCGATCGTCTCGTGCGCGGCAAACTGGGCAAACAGCTTGCTGTTGGCTGTGAACCCCCGCCAGTGCAAGGCCGAGTTGACCTCCGTGCGCCCCATGGCAAACCGCCGAAGGCTCATCAAAACCTCGTGGTTGCGGGCATCAAAGTGCTCGCTGACAACCGCCGAGGGGTGCTGCTCCTTGCCCGTACCGATCTCCGTCGCGCTGGCCGTTACCCGCCGAGCCTCGAGCATGCCACCGGGGACATCAGTATGATAGATTCCCAATGTTAGGCCTACGGTAGGTGGGTCATACGGGTCATACGCCGTGATCGTCCCGGCTACCACCGCATCAACGCCCAAGGCCCTGGCCAACTCCCTGGCCTGCTGTGGCGTCGTCACCGCGCGCAACCCCATGGCGTTCATCGCCCCCAGCACACGGTTGGTCGAAACCGCCGACAGGCCCCGCGTCTCCTGAATCTTGGCCACCACCGCATCGGTCATCGCCAGCACGTCCGGCACGCTTGTGCCCGACTCATTCCGCAGCGGAGCGACGGCCCACAGGGCATCCCCCTGCGTGCTGTCGTAGGGGGAGACCAGAACCGCCGGGGGTTCCAGATCATTCTTCGCCGCACAACCGGGCAGCATCACCCCCACGCCCAGGACCATTACCAGCATAAAGCCAGCGATGGTGCGGGTGTGGATTGGAAACGAAAACAACGTCCGCGCAGTTGCCATGCCCCACACTCGCAAACGCCGGGCCGGTTGGTCATCAGCTCAACTCGGGCACCCCAACACCCGTTTAGGGGGTCGGGACCGTTGCCATCGGCTCGGTTACCTGGATTTCCTCGGCTGGGGGGGGCTGGGGCGCAGGATTTGCCGAGGGGGCCTCGGCCTTCTGCGCAACCTGTCGGTCCGCGGGCATCACCTGCGCCGGCTGCGGCCTGGTGATCGCCGGCGTGGGGGCGAAGGCCGTCCGCATGTTCGGCATCGGCATCGCCGCCAGGGCCTTGGCGCTGGAGATCGACCACAACTGCTCGCGACCCCCGCGGTCGCTGACAAAGTACAGCTTGCCGTCGTTGCCCCACGTCGGCGAGAGGTTGCTGGAGTTCCCGCTCGTTACATTCACACGTGCGGCACCATCAGCCGAGACGACCCAGACATCCGAAGGAGCCAGAGCCGAGGGGTTCTGTTGGGGCTGATAGTCCGTCGGGGTCATCGAATAGGCGATGAACTGGCCGTCTGTGCTCCAACTCGGGTTGATCGCCGCAGCACCGACGTTGGAGACCAGTTCCACGGGGTTGCCCACGCTGCCGGGCTTGTAATCGATGCTCCAGATGCCAAACGCCCGGTCGGCGCGCTCGCGCCCGCGCTGGAAGACGATCCGGTGGCTCCCATCCATCCCCGTGCCCGCGACCGGGCACCAGTCGGGGAAGAGGCCGTAGCCGATGAACTCAGCCGAGGAGGGGTTGGCCACGGCAACGACCCACAACTCCCAACGCCTGGACATTGAACCAAGCCGGCAGAAGGCCATGTGCGAGCCGTCGGGGCTCCAGGTCGGGTGCAGGGCGTCGCCGCTGTTGTTCTGACCGTCGGTGATCTGCACGGCACGCCCCCCGTTTGAGGGCATGACGTAGATCTGCCATGACCCGCTCCGGTCGCTGGCAAAGGCAACAAGCGTGTTGTCCGGCGAGAGTGCGGGCATGACGTCGTTGCCCGCGTCGGCCGTCAACTGCGTGATGGCCCGCGAACCCACGCGTGCGATGTACAGGTCCGCCGTCGGGCGGTGCTGGGTGCTGGCAAAGACCACCATCTTCCCATCCCGGCTCACGGCAGGGTCAAAGTCCGCACCCTCATTCGCGAAGGTTACCTGCGTCAACCCCTCTGGGGCATCGCCGATCGAGCCATCGACAGAAGACTGGGCGACAACGTGCGTGCGGGGATCAAAGAACTCGGCACCATTGGCCCCACCAACCATGCTGGCAGGGTCGGCAGGGTGCTCGAATCCAAACATTTTACTAACAGAGCCTCGCCCCTGTGGGTACCCTGCACGCGTCCCCTGTGGGGGCGTGACTGTGGGGGCAGGGTTTGGGTCTTGGACGGCTGTTTGGTTGGTGGAGCAAGCAGACCCGGCGAGAGCAACGAGGGTCAGGGCAACGAGGGTAGTAGCGCGCATCGAGAGGCTCCTTGGTGCCTACTCAGCCGCGCAGCGTCAGCGTGCGCCGAGAGAGGGGCCTTGCGCTTATCGGGTAGTTGACTTATACTGTTGAGCGAATCTCGGCTGGGCTCTCTCAGGTTGCCGGGCCCAGGCCGATCACGCGGCGCCAGGCGCTGACTTGCCCGAGGTGGTTCAGCGGGTGGGCAACGGTCAGGAACCCGGCGAGGCTCCCGTTGGTGGGGAAGTAGGGGTGGGGCTTCCCATCTTTGAGGTGGGGGATGCTCAGGACCGCGTCGGGTGCGATCTTGAAGGCCTCAATGGCCTCGGCAAGGTTGCTTTCGTAATACGCCGAGAGTTCGGCAAGGGGTGGATAGATCGTCCCGTTTGGGTCATCGTGGCAGGTGGAACCATTTTTAAAGAGGTCTTCATACCCAGCCGGGCGTCCGGCGGGCTTGACCATCCCCCCGCTGAGTTCGATGGCGTTGGCGAAGTAATAGGCACAATGCCCGAGAACCCAGGCTGGGTGGTTGCTCTGGATCGCCTTGCCGTTGGCGGTCGCCAGGCGTGCGTAGTTGGCCTGGGTAACACCTTTGAGCACGTTCTGGGCGTACATCTTGGCAATCTGGGCGTTGGCGGCGAGGTTGGGTCCGATGGTCATGGGGGTCTCCTAGTGGGTCTGTGGGTGATCGGGTGTCAGCCTATGCCCGGCGGCACAGGGTGAGTCTGCAAGGTGGGGAGGGGGTCAAACTGCTTGCAATCCGCCTCTACCGAAAAACCCTCGATTGTTTGCCAACGTACATCCATGATTGTTCTGTTTGCGGAACCAGATTCATTCCGGCCGATAGGAGGCCCATAGATTTGTACCCCCGTCCGATATCCAGCCGGGTACCATCAAGCGGTATTTTCGTTGCATATTCCCCTTAGGGCATCCACCACTGATCCTTTCTCAGTTGATTTTTTTACCGGAGTTTTTATGGCAGCACTTCGTCCCTCGATCTGGTCCCGCCTGACTTCACCTGCCCGCACGATGCTGGCGATGGTCAAGGCTGCTGGGACCAGTAAGCGGCAGTCTGACATGATCGAGCGGCTCGAAGACCGGTTGATGCTCGCGGCGGACCTGACGGTAACCGGGACGTTCAACGGCGCGACCCTCAACGCCGCGGCACCGGCGGCGCTGGTCGGATCATTTACGCTGAGCAATACCGGTAACGCCTCGGCAACGGCCTTCCAGTTCCGCGTCGTGCTCTCGCAGGATGATGTCTACGGCAACGCCGACGACATCGTGCTCACGCCGACCGGGGGGTATCAGCCCGTAACGCTGGCGGCGGGCGCAACAACACCGAGGAACCTGGCGGACTTTACGGTTCCCGCCGGCTTGCAGCCCGGGGTGTACACGCTGCTGGTCCGCACCGACAGCGGCGGTACGGTCGTCGAGACCAACGAGACGAACAACACGTTCACGGGCGCGACCTGGAACGTGGTCATCAACGGGCCTGCCGACGGGCCGAACCTCTCATCGACAACAACCTTCGCGTCCACAACGGTCAACCCGTCGCAGAGCCTGAACATCACGACGACGATCCGCAACACCGGCACGGGTGCTTTGCCCTCAACAGCCCCAGGTGCCGGGTTCTTTGTTACGTGGGCGTTGTCGTTGTCCTCAAACCTCTCGTCGCCGTTGATCGAGATTGGTACTTATGAAGTCAACGACGCATTGGCAGCATCGACGGGGACCGTTACGCTCCCCAACACGTTCACCCTCCCTGCAGGCATCGCCCTTGGTCAGTATTACCTGGTCGTACTGACGGATTCATATGGAGAAATCGACGAGAGCAACGAGGGGGACAACATCCAGTTCTCATCCGCGACTGTTGTCAACATCCGTCTTCCCGACCTGACGGGCACGTTCGCGGTTACGAGCGGGACGGCCCCTGTCGGGCCGGGCGGGTCGGTTACGGGGACGCTGACGATCAACAACAGCGGTCAGGCCGGGGTAAGCGACTTCTCGGTCTCGTTCTTCCTACGCCCCAACGCGGCGAGCGACAGCGTCAACGACATCGCCCTCGGCACGGCAAAGATCGGCGTCAACGCGGGGTCGCCTAATGCGGTCAACCCGTCCTCCTCGCGCGTGATCGAGAACGTTCGGCTGGTGCTCCCGTTCACGGCCCTGCCCGGCGGTTACCGCCTGGTGGTGCAGGTGGACGCGCCCAACGACATCGCCGAGACCAGCGAGGCGAACAACACCGTCGTCAGCGCGATCAACGCGGTGGTTGTGCCGGCGCGGACGGGCACCGACCCGACGTCGGCAGACCTTGTGGTCTTTGGCCCGACGACGGCCGTTACCGCAACGCGGGGCGGGCAGATATCATCTCCACTGACAGTCGCGAACCTCGGTGCTGGGCCGGCAACGGGCATTACGCAGTTGGTCCAGGTGGTCCTGTCTAGGGACAACGTGCTGGGCAACGCCGATGATTATGTGCTGACCGAAGACGCGTTTGCGGACCTGGGCGATCTGACGAGCTTGGCATCGGGGAGCCTCTTCACGGCCGGGCTGCTCGCTGTGCCCAACAACGCACCGACGGGGCAGTTCTTTGTGATCCTGGTTGCCGATCCGAACAACACCGTCGCTGAGCGGGACAACGCCAACAACACCTGGATCAGCCCCCGGCCGTTGGTGACGATCAACAGTGATTCGGTAGGAAGCCCGAACATCGCGGCGACGATCTCGTTCTCCGGTGGGAGCTTCGCGACCGGCACCACGGCCTCGGTGCCGACGACGATCCGCAACACGTCCACGACCGCCGCCGCTCCCTTCGCGGTGCGGTATGTGCTCTCGGTTGACAACATCATCGGGAATGGCGACGACATCACGATCGGGACGCAGACGATCGCGGCGGGGCTTGCCGCGGGGGCGACAACGACGTTCACTGCGTCGCTGGACATCGAGCCTGGCAACCTTGCACTGGGGTCCTACTACCTGGCCGCGGTCGCGGATTCCGGGTCGGTTCTCAGCGAGAGCAACGAGGCCGACAATGTGGCCATCACGACCTCGGCATCGCTGATCGTCGCTCGGCCCGACCTGCGGGCGGAGATTTCGGCCTCGGCGCAGACGGTTACACCCGGCGACCCGGTTGTTGCCAACATCACGGTGCGCAACGCCTCGGCGGTGCAAACGCCCGGGTTTGTCGTTCTGGTCTACTTGAGCGCAGATGGCACGGTGGGCGCGGGTGATGTGCTGCTGCAGACTGTCACTATCGGCACAGACAGGCTGGGCCTGGCCGCGAACGCGTCGGCAACGATTCCCCTGAGCGTGCCGCTGCCGACGAGCGCGACGCCGGGCACCTATCGCCTGATCGTGGTCGCAGACCCGGACAATGTGGTTTCCGAGTCCAACGAATCGAACAACACGACGGCGACCGCATCGGCGCTGATCACGGTGCCGACACGCCCGGCGGACCCGAGCAGCGCTGACCTGGTAGCGACCGTCTCGGCGACCGCCGCGACGGTGGCGCCGACGGGTAGGTTCAACGCCTCGCTGCAGGTTACCAACCGTGGGAACGTGACTACTGGGGCGTTCGCCGGGCAGTTCTTCCTCTCGCGCGACGGGGTGCTTTCGAGCGACGATGTGCCGCTGCTGGCCTACGGGGATCCAAGTCTGAGCATCGACCCCCTGGAACCCGGCGCCATCTCTGGGACGATCGAGCTGACGGTGCCTGGTTTCGCGGCGGCGGGTGCGTACAGGCTGATCTTCGTGGCCGATTCGGGTGGGGCTGTTGACGAGAGCAACGAGAACAACAACAACGCGGCCACGGCGTCGGCGGTCATCACCGTCGTGCGCCCCACTGTCAGCGTGACGGCATCGGTCTCCAACGCGGCCGAGGCCGTCGGGACGGCCGCGGCTGTCAACGGACGCTTCGTCTTCACACGCACAGGGCCATTGACCAGCGCCCTAGAGGTCAACTACGTCCGCACGGGCACGGCCTCGACCAACGACTTCTCGGCCCTGCCTTCGACGATCGTCTTTGCCCCCGGGCAGTCGAGCGTAACGGTGGACCTGGTGCCGACGACGGACAACCTGGCCGAGGAGGCCGAGACGGTAATCTTCACGCTCGACCGTGGCACGGGGTACGACCTGAGTACGTCCCAGCGCACGGCCACCGTTCGCATCGCCGACAGCAGCCCGGTTGTGAGCATCGTGGCTTCTGTTCCCAACGCGGCAGAGCCGGTCGGGGCGACGCCTGCGGTCAAGGGACGCTTTGTCTTTACGCGGACAGGGCCTGTTACAGGCACGCTGGTGGTGAATTATACCGTCGGCGGCACCACGAACACCTCGAACACGACTGACTTTGTACCCCTGTCCGGGACGATCACCTTTGCCATCGGGCAGTCGAGCGTCACGCTGGACGTTGTGCCGACGGCCGACACTCGGGCCGAGCAGACAGAAACCGTGGTGCTCACGCTGAGCACGGGCACCGCCTACAACATCAACTCGCCCCAGAGCACTGCAACGGTCTCGATCGCCGACAGCAACCCCAAGATCACCATCTCAACGACCGACGCGGCGGCTGGTGAGACGGTCACGCCGGGCTCGCCAAACGTGGGCGTCATACGCCTGACACGCACCGGCCCGACCACCTCGGCGCTGACGGTCGGCTTCGACCTTGCGGGCACAGCCCTGCTCGGCGAAGGGAACAATTACACCCTCACAGCAACCCCTGCCGCTGGGCTTTCCCTGGTGGGCAACAGCGGGATCATCAGTATCCCCGCTGGGCAAGCGTTTGTCGATATCACCATCACACCCGTCGATGACTCAGCTGTCAACGACCCACGCACGGTCCTGGTAACGCTGGCCTCTAGTGGGAGCGCGGCCTACACCATCGGCAACGGGCAGCCGACAAGCGCCACCGTAACCATTGCCGACAACGAGCCGACGGTCTCCATCGTTGCCAGCCAGCCCAATGCTAGCGAAGCGACGGGCACCGGCTCGCCCATCAACGGGCGGTTCACTGTCTCTCGCGTCGGCGGAAACTTGGCCCAGGCCCTCACAGTCAACTACACCGTCAGCGGCTCGGCGACCTCTGCCAGCGACTACACGGCACTGACCGGCACCGTGGTCATCCCGGCGGGGCAGTCCTCTGTTAACATCCTTGTTACCCCGATCAACGACACGGTTGTTGACCAGTCTGAGACGGTTGTTGTTACGATCACTCCCACCAGCGACTACCGCGCCGCCGCAGGCTCGGCTGGTGTTGCAACGGTGACGATTGCCGACAGCTCGCCGCAGATCACCATCACTGCCACCGATGCACAGGCAGCAGAAACCTTCGCCCCCGCAGCGGCCAACGGCGGCACCTTCCGCCTCTCCCGCACCGGGGGCAACCTGACCCAGGCCGTTACCGTGGTGCTCGATATCACCGGCACCGCGCTCATCGGTGCCGGCAACGCCTACACACTGACCGCCCCCACAGCGGCCAACTTGGTGATCAACGGCAGCGGGACCACGGCAACCGTTACGATCCCAGCCGGGCAGACGTTTGTTGACCTCTCGCTGGCGGTCATCAGCAACAGCACCGTCGATGCCGAGCGCACCGCGACGCTGACGATCCCCACCGGCAACACTTACACACGCGGTACTGAGGCAACCCGCTCGGCAACGGTGCGCATCGCTGACAACTCGCCCACGGTCACCATCTCCGCAACCGACTCCTCGGCCAGCGAGCCGATCGGGACGACTGCCGCAAACACCGGCACCTTCCGCGTAACCCGCGCCGGCGGCAACACCGCCGCGGCGCTGACGGTAACGATCGACCTCACGGGCACGGCCACGGCACTGGTCGCCGGGCGCGACTACACCATCGTCGCCGGCGCACTGCCAGCGGGGGCCTCGGCGGTCCTGACAGACTCGCAGGTGGCCCTGACCATCCCCGCCGGCGCTCTCTTTGCCGACCTGGTCATCACACCGGTGGTCGATACCCTCGGCGAGCGGAGCGAGACAGTTATCGCCACCATTGCCTCAGCCAACACCTACAAACTTGGCCCCGTAGCGCAGCGCACCGGCACCGTTACGATCACCGACGCAGCGCCGGTCATCTCCGTCGTTGCCAGCGATGCCCTTGCCGCCGAGACCACCCTGCCCGTCGCGGCCAACACTGGCACGTTCCTCTTCACACGCACCGGTGGCATCCTCTCGGAACCGCTGACGGTTACCTACACCATCACCGGCACAGCCGTCGCTGGCGCGCTGGGCAGCAACAATGACTATGTAACCCTCTCCGGCAGCGTTACCTTCCTGGCTAACCAGGCGACGGCATCCGTCCTCGTTACCCCGCTGGACAACACCACCGGCCAGGGCACACGCACCGTTACCGTAACGGTTGCCAACGACGCCTGGGCTGCCAGCCCCACGCAGAACAGCGCAACGGTCAGCATCGTGGACAACGAGCCTCGCGCCACGCTATCGCAGGTCCAGCCGACCTTCACAGAGGGCGTTGCCACGCTCGGCAGCGTGCGCTTCACCAGGCCCACGGGCACCACGGGGGCCTT